>CADBUX010000018.1 GCA_902797995.1 uncultured Erysipelotrichaceae bacterium
TCCAAAAAATGAAATACAACAATATGCCCACGACTTAGTAATAGGTAGTTATGGATGGACAGAATCAGACTTTAGTGCATTAGTTAATTTATGGAATAGAGAAAGTGGTTGGAACCCACAATCTCATAGTAGTAGTGGAGCTTGTGGTATACCTCAAGCATTACCTTGTAGTAAGATTGCTGCTGCTTATGGTGAAAACACATGGGAAAACCAAGTTAAATGGGGATTAAAATACATCAATAATAAATATGGAAGTGCTTCAAAAGCATGGAGTTATTTCCAAAATAATGGATGGTATTAGAAAAATAATGGTTTAAAGACCATTATTTTTTATTACTAATAAAAAAACTTAGCAATGCTAAGTCTTATGTTTCATATGGAGCGGATGATGGGAATCGAACCCACGTAGTCAGCTTGGAAGGCTGAGGTTCTACCATTAAACTACATCCGCATATAAATCAAAATCAATTGACAAAACTAATTATAAATTAAATCCTCAGCCTTGTCAAGCAAAAAAGTGCAAAAATTAAGCCAAATTTCTAGAGAAATCAATCATATGTCACACTTTTATTATAAAAATACCATTATTATGTATTTGTATAATTAAGTTTATATTCTTCTACTATTTGATTTGGACTTTTGAATCCCAATACTTTCTTTGCTATATTGTTATATCTACTATTGTATCTCTTTAATTTCTTTTTTAATTCTTCAACTGATTTAAATTCATTTCTACTATAGAATCTTTCTCCATCTATTTTATGACTTCTTTCTACTTTTCCATTTTGCCATGGTGAATATGGTCTTGTTCTTCTATGCTTTATTCCAAGTTGTTCCAATGTTTTTTCAAATAATGTTGGCTTATTTGTCTCTATTTGATTGTTTACAAATTCTGGACCATTATCTGTTTGTATTGTATTTATTTTTAATCCCATTAAACCTTCTAGAGTTCTTACAAATCTACTTGTATTTGTTACACTTTTTTCATCAACTATTTCTAATATCCTTTTTCTTGAATATTCATCTATTGCTGTTATTTGATAATAACTTTTTTCCATTGTATCAAATATCAAGCATTCCTTTGGTACATATTTTATATCTACTTGTACCTTATCGCCAGGATATTCTCCTCTTATTTCATGATGCTTAGTATAACCTTTTCTTATCTTTGTTGCTTCTACCTTTGGTAATTTCTTTATTTGTTTTACCATAGATCCATAACTTCTTTTATATCCTCTTTTTACAAGTTGTACATATACTTCTGCAAGTCCATCACATCCATACCTTGTATATACTTTTTTTATTAGTTCTAATTCTTCTTTTGTATGTGCATTTGGATGTGAATGTGGTTTCCTCGATTTTAATGCTAGACTTCTTACCGTTCCATCATATTTTTCTAGCTGTCTATATACAAACTTCCTATTTGTGTGATATCTCCTTGCTGCATTTGTTACTCCGTGTTTTAATGCATATTCACATAATCTCTTTCTAAATTTCATTTCTTCTGTTATAATCTTCATATAGATACCACCTTTTCGTATAATTTTTGTCTTTCAACTCAATTATACCAGATGGTATCTTTTTTATTTGTTTTTTTGTGACATATGTATTATAACTCTACAAAAAGTGCAAAAATTAAGCCAAATTACTAGATATAATATGATATAATAAAACAAAGGGTGATATTATGACATATTTAGATTATTCAGCAACTACTAAAGTAAATGATGAAGTATTATCAATAGTAGAAAAAAATTTATTCACAAAAATAACTGAAGAAGAGTTAACCCCTTACAAAGAGGAGATTCAAAAAATCTTAGGCACTACTTTAGAAGTCTTCATAACAAGTGGCTCTAGTGAATCAAACAACTGGGCTATTAAAGGTATATGTAAAAATAGTAAAAAAAGAACTATTTTAACAACTAAACTTGAGCATTCTTCAGTAAACGAAACCTTGAAATACTTAGAAAAACAAGGTTTTACAACAGTTTATATTCCCTTAAAAGAAGGACAAGTAGATCTCAAAGAACTAGAAAGGGTAATAAATGATGACATAGCGCTTATTACAGTAGCATCCGTTAACTCTGAAACTGGAGCCTTGCAGCCAGTATCTGAAATAGGAAAACTAGCTAAAAATCATAGCATTCCTTTCCACTGTGATATGACTGGGAGTTTAGGTAAAATAAATATTCCCTTTGAAAACATAGATCTAGTAAGCTTCTCAGCACACAAGTTCTATGGTCCAAAAGGAATCGGAGTACTTCTAAAAAATAGAGATTTAAAAATAGAAAAGTTAATTTATGGAAAAAGAAATTATAATTTAGGACTAATCAAAGGCTTAATAAAAGCCTTAAGCTTAGCTCAACAAGATTTGAAAGAAAACTATAAGAAAGTGGAAGACTTAAGTATTTATCTAAAAGATAAATTAAAAAGCCTCCCTAATACTATTATTAACCAAAGTAAAAATTCTATACCACATATTTTAAATATAAGTGTAAAGGATTATAAACCTGAAACATTTCTTCATTATTTGGAACTAAATGATATTTATATTTCAACAAAAAGTGCCTGTAGTACTACAAATACTTACTCAGAAGCAGTTTATGCGATAACTAATGACAAAAAGCGTGCTGAAACATCAGTCAGAATAAGCATGTCTCCAAAAACAAGTAAAGAAGATTTAGATAAACTAATTGATTTAATAAAGAGGGAAGAACATGCAAGATAAAAAATTTAAAATGATAGATGAATCATTTATTTGTTACAATTGTGGTAAAGAAGTAAAACCCTTAGGATACACTGCTAGAGATCATTGTCCAAATTGTCTTTATTCACTTCATTTAGATATAAATCCAGGCGATAGAGCATCAAAATGTAAAGGTCATCTAATCCCAAAGGGAATAGAAAAAAGTAAAAAGAGAGGTTATAAAATATTATATAAGTGTGATAAATGCGGATACGAAACAAAAAACATTATAGCAACTGATGATAATATGGATCAAATAATAAACTTGAGTGTAGCGGAGTAGGTGGTAGTATGAAAAAAATTGCAAAACTTATAATTGCAATATTTATAATAATATTATTTTTTGAACTTATTGCGTTCATTTTTAAAAATAATCATAACATAGAGTACACAATTAAAAATAAACCAAATAAGTTCACAGTAAATGAAATATATAAAAACAAAAAATACTATATTTTAATCACAAATAAAAACTATAAGTATTCTTTTGAAATAGATAATAACTTTCATAAAAAGAAAAAAATATTAACAAAAATAATTGAGTATCAAACAAAAGATGCCCTATGCATCTACCCAGTAATTAAAAAATCAAATGAAGCAAACATAATTTGTAGTAAAGATAAAAAGTCATATTCCTATACATACTATAAAGATATGTTAAAAGACTTTGTTAAAGATTTACAAAACAAAGGTTATCAAAATAATTCTTGGAGTGATGAAAATAATTATCAAACCAAAGTAGATACCTTAAAAATATATAACAAAAATATAAATAATGGTGCTTACATTTATATCTATAAATATGATGGTTTCTATGCCGTAAATAATGAAACAAGCGAAAAACTAAAACTATTTAAAAATGATAACTATATCAACACTCTAGGGGCCCAAATAGATAAGTATTACATAGTACCAAACTATGATCAAAAACATGATTATAAAGATTTTTATATCATAAACATGACAAATAATAAAATAAAAACTAAAACTTATAAAAAAGAAATATCAAAAGATTCCTACATAAATGGTGTAATAAATAATGAAATATATATCTTTGATAAAGATGAATTAAAACAATATAAAATCTATAAAAAAGGTAAAAAAATAAAAGAAGTAGGAAATAAAGAAGATGAAGCACTATACTACGATTTAAAGTTCAAAAAAAGAAATGCTTACGACTTTAGAGATGAAGAAATAACCTTTAAAACCTTTAAAGACTACATTTCTAAAGTAGAAAATAGTACAAGCATAAACTATATAAGAAATAATGAAGATACATATTATTATCAAACAAATAATAATGATGTCTATTATTACAATACAAATAATAAACAAAAAGTTTTACTATTTAATAAAAAGATATCAGATTTTATCTTAATAAACAAAACAATATTCTTTATAAGTGAAGACACATTGTATTCATATAACATAAATGAAGGCCTAAAAAAACTAGTAGTCTATTCTGAACTAGAGTTTAATTACAAAAATAGAATAGCGATTTATACAGAAGAGTAATTACTTACTCTTTTTTTCATACAATTATAAAAAGGAGGTAATAGTTTTTTATATGGATATTTACATAGTAGAACAAGGAGATACTATAGAAAGTGTAGGTAGAAAATATAATATACCAGTAATAGAAATAATAAGAGCTAATAATTTAAAACCCCCATATTTATTAACCGCAGGACAAAGTTTAACAATACCTACTAATTTATATAATATCTTTAATTATTACACAGTACAAAAAGGAGATACTTTATACGATATAGCAAATAAAGAAAGCACAACTGTAGATTTAATCGCAGGTATCAATGGCCTTAACCCTAATGAATACATTTATGAAGGTCAAACACTTCTAATACCTAAACAAGATGTAGAGCTATATATCACAAAAACCGGTGATACAATTGATACTTTATCAGAAAACTTTAGTGTTCCATCTTTAGACGTATTATATAGTAACAATGACATATATCTTTTACCAGGGCAACTCATAATATATAGAAAAGCTTGATTTTTTAAGCAAAATGTGTTATAATTATAAGCACCTAGAAAATGGTACATTATTCTAGTTGATAAAAGTTACGAAGGTGGGGCTAAAAATCCACTATAAGGCTTAAATGCCAATTTTAATATTTGCTTCTTACGCCCAGTTTGGGGTGAATACTAAAATAATAAAAATTTATGGACGCTCATAATGGCATATGATTCCGTTCCATTTATTTACCGGCTATAACTTTAAGTTCAAATACAAAAGCCTGACTTGAGTGATTATAGGGAATTGTAGACCAAATTATATTTTTGCGGCCAAAAAGTATAATTATCGCTACATGAAACTATAATTGCAAAAGAGTATTAGTAACTAACTTATCAGTGAGGAAAACTCCTAGAGTGATAACCTATAGGATTGCAGTGCGTACTAAGTGGTAATCAAGTCGTAGATATGGTAACATACTACTGTTTCCTTTAAAGGGGAACTGCTACTCTGGTAACAGAAAGTAGGAAACAGGGAAATCCAACTTGACCTAAGACGTAAAGTTAACTATAGATTAGCCATTTTTTATTAAATAAGGACAAAAGTCCTTTTTTTAGTGTATAATTAAATTGGTGATAATATGAAAACAAAGAGTTATAAAGACGAATACAAAAAAGAACCAATCAAAAAAGATAAAACAAAAAAAGAAAAACAAGATAAAAAGTGGATACTTACAGTAACAATAATATCATTTATTATATCATTTATGATGTCTTTAATAAGTGAACTTGTAATACCAAACGCTGTGATAAGTGTTTCTATATTTTTAGTACTAATATTCATTTTTATAGGAATAATATTTGATGCTATTGGACTATCTGCTCAAACGGCAGATCCAAAAATATTTCATAGTATGGCTACTAAGAAGGTAAAAGGATCTAAAAAAGCAATTGAACTAATTAAAAACAAAGATAAAGTATCCTCGCTTTTAAACGATGTAATCGGAGACATCTGTGGTGTAGTAAGTGGTAGTTGTGGACTAGCAATAAGTATCACTTTAGCAAGCCTTCTTGGAACAAGCAAAATATTAACGACTATTATAGTAACAAGTATCATATCTAGTTTAACAATCGGAGGAAAAGCAATTGGTAAAACAATAGCAATAAATAACTCTAATGAAATAATCTTTGAATTTGCTAAAATACTAAATATCTTTTCTAAAAGATAATACTAACACAATAAAAAAAATCCTTTTTTTTATTGTGAAAATTTAACAAAAGATTCATAAAATGTTATAATTTAGTTAACAATACGTAGTAGGTGTAGTATATGAAAAAGAGAAAAGTAAGAAAAGACAATTTAATGAAAATAGCAACCATAATTTTAGCTTTTATAGCAATTACAACAAGCTTTATCAATATATTTACAAAAAGAAATATCTATAATTATGCTGAAAGTAAAGAAAACTACAATATAAAAATAAGTTATACTAAAACTAAAATAAATAAATTAGATAATAAAGTTAAAAAGTTAATCAAAGATGAAAAAAAGAATTTCTTAAAAGAAGTTAAAAATCAAAAAAATAATAAAGATCAAAAATATGATTTCATTCTAGAAGGAGTAACAGAAAAGTATAAAGACATACATTCAGTTCATATAACAATATATACCTTTAATGGAGGTAATCACTATAATCGTAAAGATATATCCTATATTTATAACAAAAACCAAAACAAATTTATAAACATAACAGATATATTAAAAGATGAAGATAGTTTTAAAGAATTATCTCTTATATCTAGGCATCTAATAAACAAATATAAGGAGGATAAAAAACTAGATTTAAAAACTAAAGATATAAATGCTGGAACTGAACCTAAAAAAGAAAACTACAAAAACTTTTATATAAACCAAAACGGGTTAACAATTGTTTTTACACCTTACGAAATAGCAAGTTGGTCAGATGGTGAAATAAAAATAACTATTCCTTGGAACAAGCTAAATAACTTAGTAAAAGATGAGTACCAAAATAGTGATAGTAAAACATCAAAAGATATAAAAATAGTTCCTCAAAAAAGAGATATATCTAAATACAAAGATAAAAAACTAATAGCTTTCACTTTTGATGATGGCCCAAATGAAAAAACAACAAAGATTTTATTAGACAATCTAGATAAATATGATGCCAAAGTAACATTCTTTGTTTTAGGAAGTAGAGTATCACACAATGAAGAAGTTTTAAAAAGAGCTTATCAAGAAGGAAATGATATAGCATCACATACATATAGTCATAGAGATCTTCAAAAGTTAAAAGATAAAGTAATAAAAAATGAAATAGATAAAACAAACGATATAATAAAAGATACTATAGGAGTTGAACCAATATACCTAAGACCACCATATGGAAGTATCAATGATCATATTAAAAACTTAACAACAATGCACACAATATGTTGGAATGTTGATTCCTTAGACTGGAAACTAAAAAATAGAAAGAAGATTAAAAACGAAATAGTATCGCATGCTGGAGATGGAAAAATTGTCTTAGTACACGATATCTATGAAGAATCAGTTTATGGAGCAATCCTAGCTATGAAAGAACTAAAAGAAAAAGGATATAATTTTGTAACAATTACTGAAATGACAAAACTTAAAAACATGGAATTAGATTATGATAAAACTTATTATGGTTTTTAATTTAGGAAAAATTTGCTTTTTTCCTTTTTTTGTGCTAATATGATAGCGAGGTGTTTTATATGATTACATACTTTTATAAAGAATTGACAAATTACAGTAATTTAACAATTTCTAATCTTTGGTCCTGGTTAATACTTGTAATATCTATAGTATTTTTGTCAGCAATATTTGTTAAATCAGGAGAAAAGGCCTGGAAAGCATTTATTCCATTTTATAATTTATATATACTATTTAAAATATCATGGAATAGCTCAAAATTTTGGGTATTTTTAGGCTTAATAATAGTTGCTCTTTTATCTATGATTATAGCATCATTTAATATTAATGATAGTGCAACAATAGGTGGCATTTTTACAGTTTTGTGGATTATAAGTATGGCAATTGCCTTTATAATGAATATAGAATTAATATTTAAATTATCGTCATCATTTGACAAAGGAGTTATATTTACAATAGGACTATTAATAATACCTGCAATATTTTTAGGTATACTAGCTTTTGATAAATCTACATATCAAAAACAATAAAATCATTATGAGTTCAAAAAACATTTAATTCTATCTTAAATGTTTTTTTATTAAATTAATTAATAAACTACAATCCAAAACTAAAAATCACAATAGTATAAAGTAGGATTACATATATAGTCGCTAACCAGTCAAATATACCTAAAACTCTTATCAATTTGTTTTCTTTGCTAAGATTTTTTCCTATAAAAAAGAACACAAATCCGAAAAAAGAAAGTACTGTTGTTATACCTACTATACGTTTTATTATTTCAGAATCATAAGGTAAAACAATAAATATAAAAGATATAATTGTAGAAACTAAGGGTATGAGCTTTAATATAATTGCAATAGTTTTTTTATTCATTTATAATCCTCCTTATTAGTAGATATATTGTAGCACAAGTAACATTTTCATTGCAAATTACTTGTTTTTCTGTTATAATTTAAAAGAAAAAAAGAGGTGATACCATGAACTTACCGACAGTATGTATTGTAGGAAGACCAAATGTCGGAAAATCTACACTTTTTAACAAACTTGTAGGAAAGAAAATATCTATTACCCAAGATACTCCTGGAGTAACAAGAGATAGAATCTATGGAGAAGCATCTTATCAAAATAAGAAGTTTAATCTCATAGATACAGGTGGTATAGATATATCAAAGGAGCTATTTAATAGTGAAATTAAAACTCAAGTTGAAATAGGAATACTTGAAGCTGATAAAATAATCTTTGTAGTAGATGCTAAAGAAGGATTAACCGCAGGAGATAAAGAAGTAAAAGAACTTCTTATGAAATCAGGTAAAGAAGTAGTGATAGCAATTAACAAAGTTGATAGTAAACAAGCTGAAGAAAACATTTATGATTTCTATGAACTAGGTTTTGACGCTTACATTCCAATAAGTGGTGAACACAATCGTGGTATTGCAGATCTTTTAGAAGTCATAACAAAAGATTTTAAAGAAGACCAAAAAGAAAAAAATGAAACTACTAAAATATGTGTTATAGGTAGACCGAACGTAGGAAAAAGTAGTTTAGTAAATGCTCTTTTAAAAGAAAATAGACTAATCGTTAGTGATGTAGCAGGTACTACTCGTGACTCAGTAGACATTCCATTTAAATATAACAAAGAAAACTACATTTTAATAGATACCGCCGGAATGCGTAAAAAAGGTAAAATATTTGAGCAAATTGAAAAATATAGTCTTCTAAGAAGTATAAGAGCAATCGATAGAGCAGATATCTGTATTCTTGTAATAAATAGAGAAGAAGGCATCATAGAACATGATAAACATATCGCAGGTTATGCTATAGAAAAAGGTAAAGGAATAATAATTGTAGTTAATAAATGGGATACAGTAGAAGACAAAGAGAATGACATCAAAGACTTTTCAAAGAAAATAAAAGATGAATTCCAGTTTATTCCATATGCTCCAATAGTATTCCTATCAGCATTAACAAAGAAAAGATTACATACACTTATGCCTGAAGTAGAAAAAGTAAATCAAAATATCCAAAAAGAAGTAAAAACAAGTGTTTTAAATAATGTTATCCAGGAAGCATATAGCCTAAACCCTGCACCAACCTATAAAGGTAAAAGATTGAAAATATATTATGTTTATNNNATATTAAACCTCCGAAATTTGTGCTTCATGTTAACAATAAAGGTTTAGTACACTTCTCATATGAAAGATACCTAGAAAACAAAATAAGAGAAAACTTTGATTTTGAAGGAACACCAATAGAAATACAATTTAAAAATAGAAATGATTTGTTATAAAAAACTATAAAAAATAAACAAATATAATAACCAAAATAAAGCCTTCTACATACATTATGGTAGGAGGTTTTATTTTGAGATTCAGTGATAACTTTTTTAAAAAAGTAGAGAAAAAGACTAATGTTAATAAAGAAACAATACTATCTCTTGCAGAACGCTTACAAGATGAAAATATGAAAAACGAAACAGTTTTAAGAGATGTAATTAAACAAATCGGAGCTTTAACAGGAAAAGAAGTACCAAAAGAAAAAGAAGATAAAATAGTAAAAACAATAATTGATGATAAAGTACCAAATAATATTGAAGATTACATGAAATAAAGATGTCAAAAGACATTCTTTTTTTTGAAAAGCATTGCAAACAAGTGTTTGTATGATATAATGGTTATAGGAAGTGATAATATGTATGCTTACATGAAAGGAACAGTAACAGAGCAAACATCAAATCAAATACTACTTGAAGTAAATAAAATAGGATATGAAATAAATGTACCTAATCCATATTCTTATGAACTGAATAAAGAAGTCAAAGTTTATTTATATGAACACATAAGAGAAGATGAACATAGTTTATACGGCTTTAAAACAGTTGAAGAAAAAGAATTGTTTTTGAAACTTATAAACGTAAAAGGACTAGGACCTAAAATGGCAATACCTATGCTTGCAACAGGATCTATTAATGGCATAGTAGATGCTATAGAAAGAGAAAATATATTGTATTTAAAGAAATTCCCTAAAATCGGAGAAAAAGTAGCTAAACAAATAATATTAGACTTAAAAGGAAAACTAAATACAACCCTTGTTGAAGAAGATAATTCAAAAGAAGAACTAATCGAAGTTTTAAAAGGTTTAGGATACAAAGAAAAAGATTACAAAGGAATAATTACTAGAGTAGATTCAAGTAAAACTGTAGAAGAACAAGTAAAAGAAGCATTAAAATTACTACTAAGGTAAGGTGATATAAATGGCAAAAATGCATTTTAAATATGCTAGTATGAACTCAGGTAAAAGTATTGATTTAATAAGAACAGCTCACAATTATGAAGAGAATGGTTATAAAGTTTTAATAATGAAACCTGCAGTAGATACAAAAGCAGAAGATAGTATTTCATCAAGAATCGGAGCAGAAAGAAAAGTAGATATTTTATTACTTTATTCAGATAACATTCTTGAAGTTCTAAAAAACAAATTAAAAGATATATCTTGTATCTTAGTAGATGAATCACAGTTTTTATCAACCAAACAAGTTGAGGATTTGTTCCTAGTTTCCAAATCTTGTAACATACCAGTAATTTGTTATGGACTTAGAACTAATTTTAAAATGGAAAGTTTCGCGGGAGGTAAACGTTTACTTGAAATTGCAGATGTATTAGAAGAACTTACCACTCTTTGTAGTTGCGGTGAAATAGCAAGATATGTTGCTAGAAAAGTAGGAGAAATCTTCGTCCAAGATGGTGAAGAAATAATAATTGATGGAACTGAAAACATAACTTATGTACCTTTATGTGGTAAGTGTTACTTAGAAAAAGTTAATAAAATAGATTTAGAAAAAGTTAAAGAAAAATTAACAATGGAGGATTAATATGGAAGAAGAAAAATATGAACAAACGATAAGACCAAAATTAATAGATGAATACATTGGTCAAAGCGAAGTAAAAGAAAATATGAAAGTATTTATTGAAGCTGCAAAGATAAGAGGAGAAGCACTAGACCATGTTCTTTTATATGGCCCTCCAGGACTTGGTAAAACAACTATGGCATATATCATTGCCAACGAACTTGGTGTAAATATTAAAACAGCAAGTGGTCCTTCAATAGAAAAGTCAGGTGATTTAGCAGCAGTACTCTCATCCCTGGAACCTGGAGATGTTCTTTTTATTGACGAAATTCATAGAATGCCAAGATTTATTGAAGAAATACTTTATCCTGCTATGGAAGATTTTACTTTAGACATAATAATAGGTACCGAAGGGTCAACTAGAAACATAAAAATAGACCTTCCACCTTTCACTTTAGTGGGAGCAACAACTAAAGCTGGAGACCTAACTTCACCCCTAAGGGATAGATTTGGTATTGTTAATAAATTACAATACTATACAGAAGAAGAATTAACACAAATAGTTAAAAGAACAAGCGGGGTTCTAGAAACAGAAATAGAGGATGAAGCAGCCAAAGAACTAGCACTTCGTAGCAGAGGTACTCCAAGAATAGCTAATAAATTATTTAGACGTGTAAGAGACTTCGCTCTTGTCGAAGGAAAAAGTACCATTGATTTAGAAGTTACTAAAAAAGCCCTAGATCGATTAAAGATAGATAGAATAGGACTAGATGAAACAGATAAAGAATTATTACTCACGATCATTGAAAAATTTAATGGTGGTCCTGTAGGAATAGATACCCTAGCAACTTCAGTAGGTGAAGAAGTATCAACAATCGAAGATATGTATGAACCATATCTGATTCAAATAGGAATGTTAAAAAGAACATCACGAGGAAGAATCGCAACTGGGAAAGCCTATGAATATTTTCAAAAAAATAAACAAGGAACACTTCTATAATGCAAATACAAATAAATGAAAAAACTTATCCTATTGAAATAATTTATAAAAACAACAAGAATATGTATCTAAGAATAAAAGATGGACCAAAAATAGAAATAACTGCACCACTTAGAACACCAGAAAGAACTATAAAAAGATTTATAGAAACCAATATTAATTACATTGCAAAAAATGTCATAAAAAAAGAACAATTACAAAACAAAAAATCAGGTAAGTTCGAATACCTAGGACATTACTATAATATTTTATATACAGGAAAATACGGAATAACTTTAACAGATACTACCGCCTATATAGGACAAAATACAAATATAGATAATTGGTACAAAAAAGAAGCCAAGGAAATGTTTAAAGAATATTATGATGAATGCTTTAAAGTATTTAGGGAAGCTTCATTAAAACCAGATTTAAAAATAAGAAAAATGAAAAGCAAATGGGGAGTATGTAACGTTACCAATAATACAATTACTTTAAACCAAGAACTAATAAAACTAGAACCAGCTTGTTTAATATATGTAATATATCATGAACTATCTCATTTAAAACATCATAACCATTCAAAAGATTTTTGGAATCTAGTAGAAAAATACGTACCAAATTATAAAGAAATAAGAAAACATATGAGAAATGTTTAATAAATGCAAATATTTATCACTCTTGTATTTATTTTTTAAAAGTGTTAAAATATCGTTTAAATTTATCTAGAGGTGAAGAAAATGACTAATATAAAAAAAGAATTTACATCATTTGAAAAGTTTTTAAAAATATATATGAAAGCTTTCAAAGTACGTGATATAAGTCGTAATTATATTTCTAAAGTAGCGGGTGATAATTATAATGAATATACAATAGAACAGTTTTTGCTTTTGTATAAACTTAATAGAATGGAAGAACTTGGAGTAATTAGCAAAACAATTGCTAATGATTTAAAAGGACTGCTAGATGTAAAAAAAGAAGTTAATACTATTATTGGAGAAGAGGCTAGAAAACAATTGTATGATCCATCATATAATTCTGATTATTTATCAGAACTCCATAAAAGATCTGAAATGATTGATACTGAGTTAAAAAAATATCATCTAACAATTGATGATATTAGTTTTGAAGATATAATAGATACTATTATTAAAGAAGAAAACAATATAACTGTTAAAGAGGATAGTATTAAAGTAAAAAGAATGGATTAGGTGGTATTATGCTAATAACAAGTACTGATAACAAAAAAATAAAAGAATTAGTAAAACTAAAACAAAAGAAATATAGAGACATAGATAATAAATTCATCATAGAAACAGAAAATTTAATAAAAGAAGCCTATATAGAAAATAGACTTGAAGAAGTATATATCTTAGAAAACGAAGAGTTATCATTTAATGTAGAATGCCCTGTTTATTATGTAACAGAAAAAGTTATGGAAAAAATAAAAAGTATAAATACTTCTAAATATATTGGAATATGTTCAAAAAAAGATAGTAACGAATACATAGGAAAAAGATATTTAATGCTAGATAAAATAAGTGATCCAGGTAATTTAGGTACTATAATAAGAAGTGCAGTAGCTTTTAATATAGACACTTTAATCTTATCAGATGATTCTTGTGATGTTTATAACGATAAAACTATAAGGGCCACCGAAGGAGCATTATTTAGATTAAACATAATAAGAGAAAATCTTGAAGAAGTTTTAACAAATTTAGAAAAACTAAATATAAACATCTATGGAACAGATGTAACCAATGGAGATACTATAGATACAGTAGATAAAAATAATTTCTGTATAATCATAGGAAATGAAGGAAGAGGAATAAGTGATAAAGTAAAGAAAAGAATAACAAAAAATATACACTTAAAAACAAATAACGTAGAAAGCCTTAATGTAGCAGTAGCAACAAGTATTATTCTTTATGAATTAAATAAATAAAAAAATTAAACAAAAACCTAGGTAATATATATAATTTTGCTAATTATATATATGAGGAGGTTTTTTATTATGTATAAATTTAATTTGTCTAATAATGTTTTAACCATAAATCAGTATTCGACATAAATCTACTCTTATAACTGATATATTTTTATTACAAAAGATAAAGGAGTAGATAAAATGTTAGACATAGATATGGAATTTAAACATGGTATCTTAATTGTTAGACTAAAAGGAGTATTAAATGGAGATACAGTAAGCTTATTAAAAAGTGATTTAGAAATGGTCATAAAAGATAATGGTATAAAATATGTGCTATTAAATCTTAAAAAATTAAGTTACATAGATAACTATGGCCTTGAAGCAATTAAAAAAAGTTATGAACAAATTGTTAATAACAAAGGTAAACTTATATTATGTGGAATAGATAAAATATTTAATAGTAATCAAATTCTAACAGACAACCTATATCAAGTAAATGAAGAAGTAACAGCATATGAAATAGTTAATATATGAAAGATAAAGCAAAAGTTCTGTCAGAAAATGAAAACATCGTATACCACATAATAAATAAGTACACGCATTATTTTGATAAAGATGATCTTTATCAAGTAGGAATGATAGGATTAATGGATGCCTATGATCATTATAAAGAGGATAAAAACACTAAGTTTTCATCATTTGCATATTTTTACGTCCTAGGTAAAGTAAAAGAGTACATAAGAAATTCTAATATGATGAAAGTAAGTAAAGAGTTAGTAAAACTAAATACATCTATTGAAAAAGCAAAAGACTATCTAACTCAAAGACTAGGATATATTCCAACAGATGATGATGTAGCTTTGTTTCTAGAAATTGATATAGAAAAAGTGCGGCAGGCAAAAGAAGCAAATCATTTAGTAATGAGTCTAGAATCAGAAAATGAACAAGAACAAGATTTATATAACAAAGTAGGTTATAATGAAATAGGTTATAGTGAAGATATACTAGATTTAAGAAAGGAGCTAGATAATTTAAACGAATACGATAGAAATATAATAATAAAAAGATATGAAGAAGGACTAACTCAAAGTGAATTATCTAAAGAGTTAGGAATAAATCAAGTAAAAGTATCAAGAAAGGAGAAAGAAATATTAACAAGATTAAGAACAAGGCTAAGATAACCTTGTTCTTTTTGCATAAAAAATAGAAAAAATTTCATAATAAAACTGGAGGTAATATATGGAAGCAAAAAAGTATCAAAAAATTGTTGATAAACATGCACCAAAAGAAAATAAAACAGTAAACTTAATAACTGCTTTTATAGTGGGAGGACTAATAGGAGTTTTAGCAAACTTCTTACTTGAATTATATGGATATCTATTTCATATCTCAACCAATCAAGCAGGAGGTTATATGTTAATAACATTTATTTTTATAGCATGCCTTTTAACAGGACTTGGAGTATTTGATAATTTAGTACAAAAAGGAAAAATGGGTTTAATTATTCCAATAACAGGATTTGCACATTCTATGCAAAGCGCTATGCTTGATTATAAAAAAGAAGGGCCTATTTATGGCTTCGGATCAAATGCCTTTAAATTGGCAGGTTCAGTTATTCTTTATGGTGTAGTATCAGCTTATGTATTTGGCTTAATAAGATTTATTATTTTCGGAGGTTAATATGACAGAAAAACTAGATAATGTATATGTAGAGGGTGCTGCCTTAGTAGCAGGACGATTAGAAAAAGAAGGCCCTTTAGGAAACTATTTTGATAAATACTATGAATATTATAATATTGATAAGTCTCTAGAATTATCAGAAGTAAAAATGAATAAAGATGTATTAAAAATACTATTGGAAAAAACAAAACAGGAAGAAAAAAATATAGACTTAATTGTCGGAGGAGATCTTCTAAATCAGTTGTGTGCGAGCATGTATGCTATAAAAGATTTAAATAGACCATGTCTTGGAGTTTTCTCAGCCTGTGCTACCAGTATGGAAAGTGTAATAGTAGCATCAAAGTTTATTGAAAAAAAGAAAGACAAAAAAGCAATTTGTCTAACAAGTTCTCATAATTTAGCAGAAGAAAAACAATTTAGAAATCCTACAGAATATGGCTATACCAAACCAAAAACTGCTACATTTACTTCAACCGGAGCAGCAGCTATTATGCTAACAAATAAAAAAACAGATATAAAAGTAACAAACTATACTATAGGAACTATACAAGATCTAAATCAGAAAGATCCAAATAACATGGGTGCAGTAATGACACCTGCTGCTGCAGACACAATCTACAAACACTTAACAAACTTAAATATAGCGCCAGATTATTATGATTTAATTTTAACTGGAGATTTAGGAATATTTGGTAAAAAAATATTAAAAGATTATATGAAACAAGAATACAACATAACGCTAGAAAACTACAATGATTGTGGTGCCATGTTATATGACATGGAAAAACAAAAACAAATAACTGCAGGTGGATCAGGGCCAGTATGTAGCTGCTTAGTAAATTATGGATATATTTACAACATGTTAAAAGAAAAAAAACTAAAAAAAGTACTTTTAGTAACTACAGGTGCATTATTCTCTCCGACCTTTACATTTCAAAAACAAAATATTTTATCTATAGCTCATGCCGTTAGTTTGGAGGTGGTAGAATGACTTATTTATTATCATTCTTATTCTGCGGAGCATTATGTCTAATTGCTCAAGCAATAATAGATAATACTAAATTATCTGCAGGACATATAACAAGTATGTTTGTAGTAATTGGAGCAGGCTTAGATATATTTGACATCTATGACAAAATAGTAGATTGTGTTGGAGGAGGAGCTTTAGTACCTATCACAAGTTTTGGACATTCTCTAATTCATGCTTCCCTTGATCAGGGAATGGAATCAGGATTCTTTGGACTTATGTTAGGTATGTTTAATATAACAGCAACAGGTATAACGGCTGCTATAGTAATTAGTTTCTTTATCGCATTAATATTTAGACCTAAAAACTAGGTCTTTTTTACTTTACGTCAATTATTGAAAGACAATAAAAAAATATTGACAAACATTAAAAACAAGCATATATTAATAAGTGAAAGCGGGATGATGTTTTGAGAATTTGTTTAAAAAAGTATTATATGTGCTTTGTTTTAGTAGTACTTTTTTTAACGGGGTGCAAAGATAATTGTTCAAAGGAAATGCTAGAAACTGTACCATCTCCTGATAAAAATAATACTATAGTGGTATATTTGAAAAATTGTGGAGCAACAGTTTCTTGGATTGTAACTGCTAATTTATGTGATTCTAATAATAATTGTAAAGAAATATATAATTGTTATAGAGAGCATGAAGCTAAAGTATATTGGATTGATAATGAAAATATATTTATAAATAATAAAAAATTAAATGTGTATAAAGATTATTATGATTGGAAAAAAGATGATAATTTTGAAGAAAACTTATATTCTAATGAATCATAAAGGAGGAAAAATATGCAAATAACAGGAAAAAACGGATTAGGAAAAATACTAAGAATAGTATTAATCGTAGGATTCTTCCTATCAATTCCAATGATAATAGTATCACCAATGTTGCTTCATCACACAAGAAACAGTATTTATTCAGCATTTATAATCTATCCCAATGGATTATTAATGTTAGGAATAATTTACGAGTTTATAAAATTATTCAAATCTTTAGAAGATAATAAGCCATTTACATCTAAAAACGTAAAAATATTAAAAAATACAAGTATTATATCATTAGCAATGAGTATTTTATGGATATTAGATCTATTATTTATGCTTATAATTATGAAAAATACTTATGTTAATTACATAATAGTTATGTCATTTTTATCTTTATTATTCTTTGGAGTAGCAATAGCACTTTACATTTTAGCACAGCTTTTTAATCAAGCTACTCAATATAAAGAAGAAAATGATTTAACAATATAGGTGATCATATGATAATAGTTAATTTAGATGTAATGATGGCTAAAAGAAAAATGTCATCAAATGAACTTGCAGATAAAATAGGCATAACTAAAGCAAACTTATCAATACTAAAAACTGGAAAAGGAAAAGCAATTCGTTTTTCAACACTTAATAAAATATGTGAAGTTCTAGAGTGTAATCCTGGAGATATTCTAGAATATAGAAAGGAAAAATAATATGGAAAACACGATTTTAATTATGTTAATTTTAAGTATCTTAAACTCAGTATTATTTTATAGTAAAGCACTAGGAATAAATGTAGTATTATTTATTATTCCATTACTGATATTTATAGTATTAACACTAAAAAAGAATAAAAAAATAGAAAACAAAAAAGGTTTGTTATTAACAATTCCAATAACTCTCTTATCATGTACATATTTTATATATGATAATGAATTTTTTAGAGGATTAAACCTATTAGTTATACCAGCACTTTTAATACTAATGTACATTTATACAATAAAACCAACTTATAACCTAAGTGAGTTATTTAAAAACTTTATATACTTATTATTTGAACCATTAAATTGCGTAGGTAAATTATATAACATAGTAAAACTAAAAGTAGATAGTACATTAAATCTATCTGATCAAAACAAAAGAAAAGTAAAATCAGTATTAATAGTTATACCTATAGTAATAATTGTACTTATACTTTTAAGTAGTGCAGATATGATATTTAATAATGGCTTAAGTCACTTATTAAAAGTATTTAAAAATGTATCAATCCCCAATCTAATAGGAAGATTAATACTAATGTTTATACTATTTACCTATATGGGAGCAGTTATTAACTATTTATTATTTAATTTTAAAAATCAAAAAGAAGAAGAAAGCATTAATCTTAATATAGATAATTATACAGTAAAAGTATTATTAACAGTTTTAAATATTATATATTTAATCTTTGACATAATCCAAATAAAATCATTGATGCTACATAAGGTAGCACAAAGCATTAATTATGCAGAGTATGCAAGATCTGGATTTTTTCAATTAATGTTTATATCGATAATAAACTTAATAATACTGTTAATATCTAAACAAATTAAAGAAAAAGAAAACAAATATAATATAATAATGAGTATAATTATGGTAGCCTTAACTCTAGTAATAATTATATCTTCGTTCCTAAGAATGTATATGTATGAAAGCGCTTATGGTTATACATTATTAAGATTATTAGTATACGTAACTTTAACAACAGAAATAATACTTTTAGTGCCAACATTATTCTATATAGTTAATAGTAAAGTAAATATACTTAAGTATTATATGATAATCATAATTACAGTATATACGAGTTTATGTTTATCCCCAGTAGACTACATAATAGCAAATAACAATATTAATAGATATTACGAAACAAATAAAATAGATATTGATTATTTAGAAAACTATTCTTCAGATAATATACCTTTATTAATAGAATTACATAATAAAACTAATGATACAGATTTAAAAACCAAAATAAAAGAATATTTAGATGAAGAAGTATATCAAGAAACTAAAACAAAAGGTTTTCAAGAATATAATATTTCTAAAAATATAGCCTATAAAGAAATTAAAAACTTATTCAAAAATAACTTTATTAATTAAAATGTAAAAGTTCTGATAATTATCAGAACTTTTTAAGTATTTGAAAAAAATCATAAACATGATATAATTATCTTGTTTAAGGTGATTATATGGAGTATAAGTTCAAAATTAATGAATTTGAAGGTCCACTTGATCTATTGCTACATTTAATAAAACAATCAGAAATGGATATCATGGACATAGAAATAGTAAAACTAACAGATCAATATTTAGATTACATTAACAATATGGAAAAATTTAATTTAAATGTTGCATCTGAGTACTTAGTTTTAGCATCAACCCTTACATATCTAAAATCAAAAGCATTATTGCCAAAAAAAGAAGAAGATGATGAAGACGAAGAATATTCAGAAACAAAAGAAGAGTTAATAAATAGATTATTAGAATATAAAAGATACAAAGAAGTAACAAATGCCTTTAAAGTTTTGGAAGATGCAAGAAGTAATATTTATACTAAGACTCCATCTAATCTAAAAGAATATAAAGAGAATTCTATTCAGCTATCAGATGATATTACTATAGAAGATTTAGTAAAAGCTTTTAAAAAATACTTAGAAAGAAAAGAACTAAGTAAACCACTACAGACTAAAGTAACAACAAGAGAAATATCAATAACAGAAAGAAGACAATCTATAAAAAACATTCTAAGAGAAAAGAAAAAAGTGGAATTCTTTGATCTTTTTGAAGAATTTTCTAAACCTTATGTAGTCGTAACCTTTTTATCAATATTGGAAATGGCTAAAGAAAAAGAACTAGTTATTAAACAAGAGAATAATTTTGAAAAAATATACTGTGAGGCGATATAATGAAACCAGTACTTGAAGGTCTCCTTTTCATAGTAGGAGAAGATGGAATAGATATAGAAACAATTTGTAATGTTTTAGAAATTAATAAAGAAGAAGGGCAAAAATTAATTGAAGATCTAGCAAATGATTATAAAAGTGAAGAAAGAGGAATAACTATTAAAAAATTTGGTGATCTTTATAAACTAACAACCAAGAAAGAACATAAAAAGTATTACAATACCTTGGCAGATATTCCTAATATAAAGAACTTATCCCAATCAGCCCTTGAAACATTAGCTATAATAGCTTATAATGAACCTATAACACGTGTTGAAATAGATGAATTAAGGGGAGTAAATTCATCACAAATAATAAGAAATTTAGTAGCTAAAGATTTTATAAAAGAAGTTGGAAAAAGTGACAGAGTAGGACGCCCTAATCTTTATGGAATAACTGAAGAATTTTTAGATTATTTTGGACTTGAATCAAAAGAAGAATTACCTAGTATTGATGATATCAAAGTAGATAATGATGAAGTGGATTTATACAATTCAAAGTATAAAGAAGAAGTGGAGGAATTATAATGAATGAAGAACAAATAGAAAATAGATTTGGATACTTAAGGGAAACAACAGCTGAAGAACTACAAAAAGAAAAAGAAAAATTAATTAAAGATTTAGACAGTCTAAATAAAATGTTTAATGATAAAAGCATTAAAGGGGGTCAAGCTGATATTTGGAATGATATAAAATACACAAATGATAAATTAGAATATGTAGAAAACCTAATAAAAGAAAGAATAGGACACAGTAGAAGATAAAAACAAAAAAATAACAAAGTTATAAGATATATGCTATAATAACTTTGTATTTGCCTGTGTGGCGGAATTGGTAGACGCGCTGGACTCAAAATCCAGTGGAGTAACATCCGTGTGGGTTCGAGTCCCACCACAGGCACCATAATGATAGGAAGCTCGAACTTTTATAAGAGTAAGTAATAGATACTAACTAGAAATGGTTAGTTTTTTTGTTATTTAAGAAAGTGAGAGTGATTATATGTTAAAGGTAAAAACTAAAGAATTAGAAATAAGTAAAGAACTTATAAGAAAAATAGATATGATATGTAAGTTTGCACATGTTAAGCCTAAATATCAAAATGGAAATATTATATGTATTGATAAAACTAATATTGCTTATGTAAAACCTCATATCATAACTATACTTGAAACAGATTTTCTAATATTCGATAAAAGCAATGATATTTTTGTAAATGGCTACCAAGAAAGAATAAAGTTTAAAGATTTAGAAAGTTATTTAAAAGATATTGTGAAACGCAAAAATAGTAAAACAAGTTGACACTAATAAATAATTAGTATAATATAGGCAAACAAGAAAGAAAAATAATCACTTATGGGGGTGTGATTATGTTACTAAAGTATTGTTTGTATAATTATTTAATAAAGAATAAGAGTGTCAACGACATATAATATGTGTCTTTGTCACTCTTTTTTTGGAGGAAAGAGTAAAGATGAATAAAGAAGAAAAAGTAGCAAATATTTATAAAAGAGTATCAACATTTGACCAAGCAAGAGAAGGTTTTAGTTTAGAGGAACAAGAAGCAAGATTAATAGAGTTTTGTAAGTTTAAAGGTTATAGAGTAAACAAAATATATGAAGATGCTGGAATAAGTGCTAAAACAGGCAATAAACGCCCAGCATTTGAAGAAATGCTTGAAGATATAAAACAGGGCAATGCTAATGTAATAGTAGCTTATAAACTGGATAGATTAACAAGAAGTGTCTATGATATAGAAAAACTTATGAAGTTTGTTAATGATTATGAATGTGATATTGATTGTATGGCAGATGAATCTAATACAACAACCTCAAACGGTAGAATGGTAATGCGAATAATGACAAGCGTATCTCAAAATGAAATAGAGAAGTGTAGCGAAAGAACAAAAGTAGGTATGGCTGGTGCAATTAAAGCAGGACATATTCCTAATACTTGTCCTTTAGGTTTTAAAAGAGAAAACAAAAAGCTAGTACCAGATCCACTTACTAAAGATATTGTAATAAGAATATATAATCTATATTTAGAAGGAAAAAGTTATCAAACAATTGCTAATATTTATAATAAAGAAAAAATCCTCAATAAAATAAATTGGTATGATTCAACAATAAGTAAAATAATAGCAAATGAACTATATAAAGGTGATTATTTATATGGTAAAAGAACAAAACATCCAACATACTTTGAAAATGTAGTAGAGCCTATCATATCAAAAGAAATGTGGGAAGACTGTCAAGTACAAAAAAGAAGAAATGCAAAGCATTATGAAAGAACAGCAACATATTTATTTACTAATAAATTAAAATGTAATAAATGTGGTAATTTTCTTGGAGGTAAAGCAACAACAAAGAAAAATGGTACAACATATTACTACTATAAATGTGAAAAATGTAATGTTTACTATAATGAAAATGATATAAAAAATTCATTATGGTTATTACTAACTGAATTAAAAGAACAAGATGATTTAATAAATAACTATTACACACCATTTATAAAATCAAAACTAAATAGCAAAACAGAAACCTATGAAAAAGAACTTAATAATTTAAATAAAAGCTTAGATAGAATAAAAACAGTTTACATTAAAGGAATAATGGACATAGAAGATTTTGAAAAAGAGATAAATAATATAAACTATAGAAAACAAAAACTTACAAAGAAAATAGAAGAAGAGAAACAATATGAAAATCTAAGCTTTATAGTAGAAGATTTACTCATTTTGGAAGATAAAAGAGAAATGGATAAGTTTAAGCATATAAATGTATTTATAGATTACTTAAATATGTGGGATAAATTGTCAAAAGAAGAAAAGCAAAAAATAATATCAAGATATATTGATTATATAGAAGTAGAAAAACAAGATAAAAAGATAAATATAATAAATACTAATTTTAGAAAATCATATTTAAAAGAGTTATATGATAATCATAATAATTATGGTATACCTCTTAATCTATCTTCTTTATTAGTGGATGATATGGGCTATAAAGTTATAATAACTAATAAAGAAAAAACAAAAGAAGAAGCTAGAACATATTATGATAAACTATGTAAAACACTAGGAAATGATTATAAATTAAATTATTACGAATCATATATGGATGATAATTATAAAATTAACTTCACTGCACATAAAGAGGAAGAAAAAGTTATTAGAGTTACATTATTAAATAATAAGTATAAAAAAGAAAAAGAAGAGTTTGCGATAATAACAATTGACTTATCAGACATAAAAAACAAAGAAGGTAAATCTATATATAAGAGAATATTTAATAATTTAAGAGAAATAGAGAAAGAACAAGAAAAAGAAGAAAAACGCCATAAATGCGACAAAGTGGGACGGAGCCAATCTTCGCAAAGTCTTGATATATAAGGGTTTAAAAAGGCGCATCCCTGATAGGTCTCTATTTTGGGATGCATTTTGCAAGTGCAAAATAAGAAATGTGCAATAGTTTTCCTTATTTTATAAGGGATAGCGAGCATTATTGCACATTTATCTTATCCTGCTTTTTTACAAATAAACATAATCGGAAGATAGTTCTGGAAGAAAGGAGATAAAAAAATATGAAAAGATTTAATTTTTACTTGCCTATAGATTTGTATGAAAGAATAAAAATAATGGCAAAGAAATATGGATTATCAGTTACTAAAATGACAGTTAAATTATTAGAAATTGGTTATATGAAATTTTTACAATTTAGTCAAAAAGATGATGAAGCATAAAAAAAGAAACTCAGTTGTTTCTTCTGTGTTCGATAATATCATTAAAATCACAATTTAAATATTCACAAAATATTGCTATAACTCTCATATCTATTCTTTTAAGATTACCTAAACAATAATTTTGAATAGTTTTGTGATCAATACCTGTATCTTTTTCTAATATATATTTAGAAACATTTTTCGTTTTTAGAAGTTCTTCAAGTTTAAAAGAATAAGTGCTATTTTCAAATTTAACTTTATATACCATAACATCAATTCCCTTTCTAATATTATGGTATTAAATAACGGAATTTATGTTAAAGGGTTATATCTCCCAAAATAATTGTTGACTAACGCAATATATCTCCCTATAATAAAATATAGAATTATGGTGAGGTGTGTAATGAGTAATCAACATATTATTATTGATTTTATTTTTGTTGGATCATTAATATATTCAATTTATACTATATATAAATCTGCTGCTAAACATAGTGTAAAGTAAACAAAGTTATTTCTTATAAAATTAAAAATTTAGATAAAATGTTGACAAATAAAATATTTATGATAAAATAGTGTCCGAATTGATTGGGGGAGTTTATTGTGAGAGATTCTGTATATCGATCTATATCGCTTTATAAATATTTATGGTCAAATATAGTTTATTCTAATATGTTGTTATTAGAAAAAGAGATAGTAAAGGATTAAATCCTGTTTTTACTGTCTTTTTCTTTTAAGGGAGTGATTTCTATGCATAAAAACATAAAACTATTTTTGGTAGATTGCGATGGTGTGCTAACTGATGGTGGTATGTATTATTTAGACAATGGGATAGAGGCTAAAAAATTCAATACACGTGATGGAATGGCTTTCAAGCTATTACGAGAAAAAAATATAAAGGTTGGTATTGTGACAGGTGAAAATACCGAAATAGTAAGTAATAGATTCAAAAAATTAAAATTGGATTATTTATTTATGAATGTCACTGATAAATTATCAATAGTAAAAAAATTAAAAAAAGAACTTAATTTAAATTGGGACAACATTTTATATATTGGTGATGATTTAAATGATTTAGAAGTAATGAAGAAAGTTGGAATTAGTGCATGTCCATTAGATGCAGTTAATGAAATAAAACAGGCAAGTCAATATATATCCTCTAAAAGTGGAGGATATGGTGTTGTAAGAGATGTTTATAATCATCTTTTTATAAGTGAGACTATAGAGAATAATGATTTATTTAGACTATTTGATTTAGATGATGTAGAAGTTACAGTAGATACATTTAAATTTTTTAAACACTGTATGAAGGATAATTATTTTAATGCACATATTCTGCTTAAAATGCTAGCGATAGATTGTTATTACGGAAAAAATGATTATGGATTCAAATGGTATAATGAAATGCAATATAAAAGAGTAAATGATAATCCTGTAATTCCGAAACATATGGCATATCATGAAGAAGACTTTAAATCATTAATAAAAAGTTTTGAAAAAAATGGATATATTAAAGATTATCCTATAGTGGTTAATAAAGATTTTTTATTTATTGATGGCTCACATAGATTAGCACTTGCGTTATATTTTGGAATAAAACGGGTACCAATTACTATTGACAAGAATTACTTTAATATTGAAGTCAAGGATTATTCTTTTGATTGGTTTAAAAATCAAAATATGTCTTTTGTAATATATGAAGCCCTTAAGAAATATGACGAAATATGTGCTAAATTTAATAAATGAGGTGATAAAATGGAAAAATATAAAAAACCTTTATTTGTTGCTGAAATCTGCTGTAATCATATGGGAAGCATAGATTTGGCCAAAGTAATGATTGATTTAGCAAAAGAATCTGGGGCTAATATTGTTAAATTTCAGAAGAGGGATATAGAAAGCTGGGAAAAAAGAAAGCCATTAGTATATAATTCTCCACATAAAGATATAAAAAATGCCTTTAGTGATACATATAAAGAACATAGAAAGTTTTTAGAGTTTTCTTTTGAAGAGCATAAAGAATTAAAAAAGTATTGTGATTTAAAAGGTGTTGAATATAGTGCTTCTGTTTGGGATTTGATATCAGCTAAGCAAATATGTTCTTTAAAACCTAAAATAATAAAAATTGCTTCTCCTTGTAATTGTAATTTTGAAATGATGGAATGGATATGTAATAACTATATGGGTGAAATACATTTATCGCTTGGGATGACCTCTAAAAAAGATATAGATAATATTGTTAACTTTTTTGTAAACAAAAAAAGAAATAAAGATTTAGTATTATATACTTGTACATCGGGATATCCAGTAAAATATGAAGATATGTGCATATTAGAAATAACATATTTAATTGAAAAATATGGGAGTGTTATTAAAGATATCGGATTTTCAGGACATCATATAGGTACAGCTATAGATATAGCCGCATATACATTGGGCGCAAACATTATTGAGAGACATTTTACTATTGATAAATCATTAAAAGGGACTGATCAAAAAGTTGCTTTAACTAAAGAAGAGTTTAAGGATTTGATTAATAATATAAATAATGTAAGAAAATCGTTAACTTATAAATCTAAAGATATATTAGATGTAGAAATAGAAAATAAGGAGAAATTAAAATGGTAAAGTATAATTATGTTGCAATGATTCCTGCTCGTGGTGGTAGCAAATCAATACCTTTAAAAAATATTAAAATAATAGCAGGACAACCTTTAATTTATTGGAGTTTAGATGCTGCGGTTAATAGTAAATATATAGATAAAGTGTTTGTTTCTACAGATTCAGAAGAAATAAAAAAAGTTGTACTAAATTATAACAAAAAGAATAAAGAAAAGATTGAAGTGATAGATAGAAGTTCAGAATGCTCAACAGATACTGCTTCTACAGAATCTGTTATGTTTGATTTTTCAGAAAAGGTGGATTATAAAAACATGGTTTTAATTCAATGTACAAATCCAATGATCACAACAAAAGACATAGACGAATCTATTAAGATACATCCTAAATTTGATAGTGTATTATCTACTGTAGTTCAAAAAAGATTCTATTGGAAGCTTCAAAGAGATAATACAATTAAAGAAATAGGTCATAATATCAGAAAAAGGCCAAGAAGACAAGAATGGGATGGCGTTTTAGCAGAAAATGGTTCTATTTATATAATATCAAAAGAAAACTTATATAAGGGAAAATGCAGATTATACGGAAGAATTGGTACATATATAATGGACGATAGTAGTTATTATGAAATAGATGAGGATGTTGATTGGATTATAATTGAGAATTTATTACTCAATAGAGATGAAATAAATAAGGAAAAGAATAAATGTTAAGTATAGGTATAGTTTGGAACACTGTTTATTCGTATAAAGATGAAATTATTGATGATATCAAAAGAAAAAGTAATGTTATTGATTATTTTGATATAGATTTAAAAGAAGACTATGTTTCATTTGTTGAATCTCTTTACATAAGTGAAAATATGAATAAGAGTAAAATAGATAATAAAATAAATCATATGATTATTAATCCAAATACTAAAATTTCAATTATTTTTTTTGAATTTGATGATAGTGTAATTGAATTCCATCAAAATAAGCAAAAAAATGTATATAAAAACTTAGAAGAATTAAAGAAAATCATTAGAGAAAAGTATAAAAGTTATGTGGAAAATTATACATTTGATATTGTGTTTCATGCAACAGATAACCTAGAAGAATTGAAAAATTGTTTTGGAGTATTGTTATCTTTTATGAACAATGATTTATGCGAAAAAAATAAATATCATAAAGTATTGAAACTAGAAAAGAATAGTTCAAATATTTAAAGAAGGGAATTTTATTATGAGTGAATTACAAAATAGATTAAGTGAAATAACTGCCAAGAAAGATTATAAATTAATACCAGAAATACCTAATAAAAATCTATTAATTGAAATAACAAATAAATGTAATTGCAATTGTATTTTTTGTGCTAATAGTAAAATGATTAGGTCAAGGAAGAACATAGATGATAAATTTATATATAAAGTATTAAATGAAGCGTATGAATTAGGAGTTAGAGAAGTAGGTTTTTATACTACCGGTGAGTCAATGTTGAATGAGAATTTATATGATTATATAAAATATGCTAAAACTATAGGATATAACTATGTATATTTGACAACTAATGGTATTTTGCTTGATGAAAACAGTATGATAAAACTTGTAAAAAATGGTATTGACAGTATTAAAATATCAATTAATGCGATTAATAAGGAAGATTATAAGCTAATACATGGAGTTGACTGTTTTAATTTAGTAATTAATAATTTAAAATACCTATTTAACTTTAGAGAGAAGAATAAATTACCTTTTAAAATATATGTTTCATATATTGCTACTAAATATACTGATTATAAAATAAATGTAATAAGAGATTTCTTTATAAAATACTGTGATGATGTAGCGATAATTAACGTAAGAAATCAATCGGGAATGATGCCAGAAATTAATGATTTGCTTTTATGTGAAGAAGATGCTACCAAAGTACAGGGTAGAAGGCTAGTGCCATGTCATTATGTGTTTGATACTATAAATATAACAAGCGAGGGATATATTACTGCTTGTTGCACTGATTTTGAAAATTATTTAGCATATGCAGATTTAAATAAAGTAAGCATAAAAGAAGCATGGACAAATGAGTTGATTACATTACTTAGAAAAAAGCATTTGGAAAACAAACTAGAAGGAACATTGTGTGCTAACTGTATTTATGATTCTAAAATTTGTCCTTCAGCACTTTCAAAGGAATACGTAGAAATTGATAATTTTGAAAAAGTTTTATATAATGATAAAGTAACTAATAGATTAAAAAAATATAAAAAATTATAGTGGAAGGTGAAATATATTATGGAATTAGTAGATGTATATAATAATAAACATGAATTAATGAATTATACAAAAGGAAGAAAAGAACTTGAAAACGGAGAGTATAGAATTTCTAGTTTTATATGGGTTATAAATGATAAAGAAAAAATTTTATTAAGTCAAAGGTTGGCAACTTCAAAAAAAATGCCCAATATGTGGGGAACTACTGCAGGTGGAGTTAAAAGTGGAGAAACAAGTTTAGAAGCTGCTATAAGAGAAATAAAAGAAGAATTAGGAATTGATATTCAAAAGAATGATTTAGAATTTATTGGTTCAAATAAAAGAATTAAGGATTTTGTAGAAGTATGGTTATGTAAAAAGAATATATCTTTGGAAGAATTAACTTTACAAGTAGATGAAGTTCAAGATGCAAAATGGTTTAGTATCGAAGAATTTGAAAAAATGATAAAAAATGATGAAGGAATTAATTCAGGTTTTGAAATATTTAAAATGTATTATGATAATTTTTATAATAGACATTATGAACTTATAAACGGAAAACCTGTTGCTGTAAAAAATGAAAACTGATTCGTTTAAAAAATTTTTAGGTTTTGAAGAAAGAGAAAAACTATTTGAAATAAAGTTTCATAATTTCAATATATGGGAAATTGCAAGAGGATATATTTTTATAGAAATAGACATGATAAATAATAAATTGCAACCATTATTTCCAAATAAAAAAAGTAATGAAATAAAAAAAACAAGTTTAAGCATAATAAAAAATAGTTTAAAATTATTTTTTTTACCAAAAATAGATTATTTATTTTTAAATAATCCAAGAAGGATAAAACAATCAGATGGAAAGTTTTATTGTATATATACTGATTTATTAATAGATTTATTGAAAGATAATTATAGTTGTGTTACTTTTGAAGATCCTTATTGGGCTTTATCTCCAAGTTCCAATATATCTCACTATGAACCTGTAAAAACAGAGAATATATGTTATTTAGATGCTATAGAGTATATTTATAGATTTAAGAAATGGAATTATAAAACTTTTTTTAAAAAAGATTATGTAAAATTACATAAAATGCTTGAAGAATTAAGATTAAAAGTTGAATATGAGTTTAAGTGTGATTTATCGAAAATATTTAAAGTTGTTGAAGATAAAATACTATATATGATACTAACTTATAATATTTATAAAAACGTATTAAAAAAATCTGAAATAAAAGCAATTTTTGAATTTTATGACATATTTCCATCAAAAATTGTAATTAATAAAATAGCAAAAGAAATGAATATTCCAATAATTGAAATTCAACATGGAATTGTAACAAAAAGAAATCCTATTTTTTTAAAATATGGTGATTTAAAGAGAAAATATGATTGTTTACCTGACTATGTGTTATCATATGGTGAAAAGTTATTAAACAAAGAGTACTTGCCTATAGAAAGCGATAAGATAGTTTATATAGGTAGTTTATTCTTGGACAAAAAATTATCTGAATATCAATGTTATATTTCAAAGACAAAAAATATATTATTTGTTTCACAATCTAATATAGGAAAAGATTTAAGTATTATTGCAGGAAACCTTGCAGATCTACTTAAGAATGATAAGGAATATCAAATTATATACAAAATGCATCCATACGAAATTGATGCACAATATGAGTGCTTGTTAAAAGATAATATTAAAATCATAAATGATAGGAATAAAGATTTATATTATTATCAATCTATATCAATTGCACAAATTGGTGTATATAGTACAGGAATATATGAAGGATTGAATTTTGGATTAACAACTTTTATTTTATCCAATATGTATGGATTTAATGAAATTAAAGATATTATTAAAGATGGAGAAGGTATTTATTATGTTGAAAACTCAAATGATATTTATAATATAATAAAAGAAAAAAAGGTATCAAAAAAACAAAATAATGATTATTGGAAGAATGTAGATAAGAAATATATACTTAAAACAATAGAAAGTATAGTAAATAAAGTTGAAAAATCATTTAAATAATGATAAACTACCTTTTAAACAATTATTGATATAAAACAAAGAAGGGATTAGTAGTGAAAAAAACAGATTTTAAAGAAGAAGAAAAAAAATTATCTCAAACTATTGAAATAATTGATTTGCTTTTAAAAGAAGAACGTGATGATTTAAATAAGCTTATAGATAATTTTGTAGGTAGAATTGAAGATTTATGGCGTGAAACAGATATTCGTAAAGTGCATATTAGAAACTTGATTGATTCTCTTGAAAAGCCATATTTTGCAAGGATTGATTTTCAAGATGATTATGATAATCAAAATAGAGTTGTTTACATAGGAAAAAATGGAATAAACCAAGATGCAAATATTGTTGTTACAGATTGGAGAGCTCCAATAAGTTCATTATACTATGATTCTAATATAGGAAAATGTAGTTATGAAGCGCCAGATGGTGATATTACTGGTGATTTAAAACTCAAAAGACAATTTGATATAGATGGTGGTAGATTAATAGATTACTTTGACGTAGATTTAGTAGCAAATGATGATTTATTACAAAAATATCTTAATAGCAATAATGATTCTAGATTGAAAAACATAGTTTCAACTATTCAAAAAGAGCAAAACGATGTCATAAGAAAAAAATTAGGAAATAATATTATAGTGCAAGGTGTAGCTGGATCTGGAAAAACTACAGTTGCTCTTCATAGAATTGCATATTTAATATATAACTATATTGATAGTATAAAGCAAAATCAACACTTAGTTATTGGGCCTAATCCTTTGTTTTTAAAATATACTCAATCAGTTTTGCCTGAACTTGATGTATCTGGAGTAAGACAAAACACTTATGAGGAATTTGCTAAGAAATATATAGGGGAAGATATAAATGTTAACTCTTCAGAGAATAAGATTGTTAACAATATTAATGGCAAAAAAGTTAGCGATATTGATAAATTTAAATGTTCTATAAAATATCAACAAATGTTAGAATTGTTTTTAAAAATATATTTTAATAGTGTTACATCAAAACCATTAATGTTAGGCGATTTCGAAGTTTTATCTAAAAGAATAATCACTGATATATTTCAAAGTACTTCTGGTGGTTATTCAAATAATCTAAATAGTAGGATTGAAAATACTATTGATAGAATATGTGATTATATAGAAAAACATAAATCAAGTATTTCATCTAAGTACTCTTATTATTCTTATCAAGTATTTAAAACAGCCGAAACAGATGAAGAAAAGAATAAATTAAGAAGTAAATTCTCTAAGGAAAGAAATGAGATTAATAGGAATTGTCGAACTACATTGAGAAAGTATTTTAATAAATCTAAAGTAGATGCAACCAAACTATATAAATTATTTATAAATACTATAGAAGATTTTGATATATTTAATTATGAGAATTTAGATACATTAAAAAGTGCAACATTGAAAAATACTAAAAGAAAATGTTATGATTATGAGGATTTAGCTGCATTAATATATATTGAATCTGTTATATCTCCTAAGAGGGAATTTGAGCAAATTAGGCATGTAACAATAGATGAAGCACAAGATTTAGGTGAGTTTAATTTTTATTCTTTACAACAAGCACTTCCTCGTGCAACTTTTAGCATATATGGTGATTTGGCACAATCTATATATGATTATAGGAGTATTGATGATTGGAAAGAAGTTAATAAGGTAATGTTCAATGATAGTGCAGATATAATTAAGTTTAATAAAAGTTATAGAACAACAGCAGAAATAATGAATGCTGCAGATGATGTGGCAGAAAGTATAAATCTTGATCGTTCTGATCTTGTTGTAAGACATGGGCCGAATATAGAGTTATCCTCTTTTGATAATACAAAAAATATACCTTCATATATTGTAGAAAAGATTTATGAATATAAAAAAAATGGTTATAAAACTATTGCAGTTATAAGTAAAACTGATGATTTATCTAAGGATATAAATGATGATTTACGTAAAATAGGGTTAGAAATTCCAAATATATCTATTGAGGATGACCTTAATGATGAAAAGTTTAGTATATGTACAATTTCTAATTTTTTAGCAAAAGGATTAGAATTTGATGCGGTTATAATTAATAATGCTAACGAAAACATATACTCGTCTGAAGATGTTCTTGACATGAAGTTATTATATGTTGCTATTACAAGAGCTTTACATGAGTTGGATGTTACATATTCAGGACCTTTAACTAAACCCTTAAGAAAGCAATTGGCAAAAAAGAAAATGTAGAGTTTTTGAATAATTCATTTTTTCTTTTTTTATTTCTCATATTGCTTTTTATTAATACTATATTTAAAATGCTTATTAAAGATAAACTATCACTTCATAGTAGAGATGATAGTTTTTAATTGTAATAAAGTATTGCTATATTATAATAAATTTGTTATTATTTACTTAGTTAGTAGATATTACTTTTTCTATTTATTTGTGAAAAAGTTATTCAATATCTTTCTCACAGGCACCATAATAATACAATAATTCTAACTAGAAATAGTTAGTTTTTTTGTTAATAAAAAGTTAGAGTAATTATATGCTTAAGGCAAAGATTTAGACATAGTGGGAAATGTATACTACCATATTGTGCTAAGAGGAGCTTAAGCCACAGGAGATTATTTCATATTTAATAACTAACATAAAGATTGTTAGTTCCTTTAGAAAACAAATATGAGATGAGGTGATGTTTTTATAATTGTTGACAAATAAAAGTAATATAATAGAATTATATTAGGAGGCTGTTATTATGGAAAATAATAAATTAAAAGATTCAGAAATAAGAGGAAAAATTGATATAGCTTTTGCCAGATTAATTGGGACACTTGCAATTATGGCTGAATTAGACTCATATAGTAATTCACATGATGATATAAAAGATTTATTAAGAACTGTGACAAAATGGGGTGCTAAATTTCAAAGCACACAAAATCTTAGTTTTATTGATTCTGATACTATTCTAAATACTTATAACAGAATGGACGCTTTAAAGGACAAGTATTTATTTGATAAAGATTTAGGCCTTGAAAGTGAATTATCAGATGAAATAGTTATTTGGATCTATGAAATAATGGAACTAAGAAAAATACAAATAGAAAGGAATTTAAAAAATGAGTAGTGAAAACAATGATAAAGTAATTAAGGTAACAGAATATGGAGATAAAAAAGATAGTGGAAAAAGTGGAGCTAAAATAGATATATATTCTAGCGATCCAAAAGAGGGATCGCATGATTCCATACATATTAAAGTTGATACTGATAATAAAACATATGAAGCAGTGACAAAAATTGATGGTGAAAAGGAATCAAGTTCAGGAGGATGTTATCTAACAAGCGCTTGTATGAAACATATGAAAGAAAATTTTGATGATAATTGTTATGAGCTAACATTATTAAGATGGTTTAGAGATAGCTTTGTAAGTAAAGATGATATTAATCACTATTATGAAGTTGCCCCAAGTATTGTAGCAAAAATAGATTCTTTAGAGAATAATAATAAAATATATGATTGGATTTATGAAAATATAGTTTCTGCTTGTGTAAAAGCTATAAACAATGATGATTATGAATTTGCATATAATAGATACAAAAATAGTGTATTGGCATTGGAAGAACAATTTATAGATGAATCATTGAAAATACAAAACGGAATTAACAAACCTAAAGTGAGAACTATTTAATTAATTATTTGAGAGATTATTTCTCTCTTTTTTTAGTATTAAGCATGTTACATAAAGTATAAACTTGTAAGTATATAAAAATGAA
>CADBUX010000019.1 GCA_902797995.1 uncultured Erysipelotrichaceae bacterium
TCATTTTTTCACACTATTTTTCGAAAAATTCCATATTTTTGTTCACACTAATTTTCGAATGTGTCTTCATTTTTTATCACACTCAATTTCGAAGAACCATTTTTATTCATCAAAGAAATCATCAAAGAATTGATCATCAGTTACTGTATATTTAGAAATTTCTGAATCTTTAACTTGTTCGCCTTTTAATGTTGGTTTAAGTTCAGAACTGCCTTTTTCATCTTTATTCTGCTTAGTAAACATTGTTGGTGCAATATTAGCAACTTCATCACTTGGAGTTTTATTATTCTCACTAGATGATATACGAGATTTAGCTTTTTGTTCAGCTTCCTTTTTCTTTCTTTCTTCCTCTTCTTCTTTTTCAAGTTCTGCAATTTTAGCATCTATTTTCTTAACAAGTTCATCAACATCAAGTCCAGAAGATTTTGGCTCTGCTGGATTAGAATTATTAGGAATTGTAGTTGTTAAAGCTTCAAAAGGATTAACCCCTGGATTTGGCATATTAGGAATTCCAGGCATAGGATTCATTCCCATTCCACCAGGAGCGCTACCAGCGCTTTCTAGCATATTCATAAACTTACTATTTCTTTTTTCTTGTACAAATTTCTTTATATCAAAAACCTGAACAGGTTTCTTTTGTCTTTCTATAAATGGATCTGCCTTAACATCCGGAAGATTCCAATCTATTTCAAAGTTTGGTTTTAATTTTGTTTTATATGGATTAAGTCTGGTTCTTATAACAATAGCTTCAAATGGTTTCATCTTTTGAAGATCTGCAACAGTAGCTAAAGGACGAGCTTCTTCTCTTTCCTTATCACCCTTACCTATTTTAACCATCTTATCCCCACATAATTCGCTTATTTCTTTTAAAGCTGCAAGTTCAGTAGTAAGTAAATATAATAAGTTATTACAATTACTTCTTATAGTTTGAGCGACTTCTTTACTATATGTTGCTTCAAGTCCTGCGAAGTTTTGAATAATCATAGTAAGTCTTATATGTCTAGAACGAGCTGCTGCAACCATTGTAGTTATATCTTTTAGAGGCGGCATATTTTGAAACTCATCTAGAATAAAGTTTGTTCTAACAGGAAGAGCTCCAGTAGATGTATGTTGTGCAACATCTATCAGTGATTCATAACATTGTTTTATAAAGATTGTTGCTAAAGCATGATATGTTTTCTTTTCATCTTGAATAATCATAAAAACTGCAGTTTTTTGTTTACCAATTGAATCAATATCAAAATCACTTTGAGAAAGCATTTCTGATAAGTTTTCACGTGATGCAAACAATCTTATTTTTTGTTTAAATGTTGAAAGAATTGATCCCTTTGTTTCTTCAGGTGCTGTAATAGTACCAGAAGCACTAGTATAAGCTGCTCCTGCAGGATCTTTTTCATTAAAGTATTCTTTTATGTAAGTACTACGTCCAAGGCGTTCTTCTCCTACCGTAGTCATAAGTGAAATACTATTTAAATTAATTTCCTCTTCTTTAGCATCTTCGAAAAGTCCCAAAGAAAGGCCAACAAAGTAGTCAGCAGAAGTCTTTTCCCAGAACGGATCTTTACTAGCTCCTCCTGCATCATCATACAAAATATTAGCAGCTAAGTCATCTAAAAGTTCCATAGCTTTATCAGTATTACCTGATTTATATAATTTATATGGCAAATTAAGAGGATTCCATGTATTACCACGTTGTGGATCGCGGAAATTAAGTACAAGTATTTGATATCCTTTTTCTTTTAAAAGTCCAGCACTTTCACGATATATTTCACCTTTAGGATCAGTTACTATCATTGATTCACCCTTTTTAGCAAGTATTTTTACCAAAGGATGAATAACACATTGTGTTTTACCAGTACCAGTAGAACCAATTACTATGTTATGTGACTCTCCATCATCTACCCAAAATTTATCTCCGGTACTTAGTATTGGAAACCCTGCATGTTCATATTCAGTATCTCTAACATTAAGTTCAGATAAAGTAGCTTTCATTTCTTTATCAGTACACCATCTAGAAAAACCTTTTTGATCTTTTGCTCCAAACTTTATTCCAATACCTTTTTCTTGCTCAAAAAAATAATTTTTTACTGTAACAAATAGGAAACCCATAGCAAACAGATAAAATATTAGTACTGCACCAAAATGTTCAAATATTGCAGTAAAAGGATTTAATCCTGCAAAAGTACCATCCACAGAAACAGAATGGATATTATTTACAAGAATAGAAACTACTATTAAAAGTAGTCCTGCAAAAAGTGCAAATATTAACCAATCTTGAGTTGTTGCTTTAAATTTAAGTTTCATAAATTAGCCTCCTTTTAGATTCTATAAACCTCCACCTGTTCCAAATGAATCTAATTCTTCTTGTGTAACTATTACTCTAATACGCATTCTTCGTGAACCACATACAAATAGAGCTTCACCTTGAGAATAGCGCTTAATACTTTCTTTTTCATTTTCGTTTAAATCTATTAATAATGATAAATCTTCAACTGCTTGTTTTTTAAGTCCCATTACTAAATAGTAAGAAGCATTATCAAATATTGCTTTACCTTGAGTTATTATATTTGGAGATGCAAAGTCAGTTGGTTGTTGAGTAATTATAATATTACCAGTATTGTACTTACGTGAACGTCTTTGAATTTGAGCTAAGAAATTAGCACCTAATTCATTTTGATCAGATAAAAGAATATGAGCTTCATCTACCATAAGTACTGTATTTTGATTAGGATCCAAACACAAACTCCATGCATATTTTAAGGCGTTAAATAAAAGTGCATTTCTAATATTAGAATCAGTATTCATTAACTCTTTAATATTAAATACTATAAAATTACTACGTGGTGCTATTGTAGTAGTACCAGTAAAGAAAAATCTTAGTTCATTTATGAATGGCCTTATCTTTAACTCTAAACGTTCCATAACATCACGTTCATGTGTCATCTCAGTCATTGAAGTAAGTTTACCTCTTATTGTCTCATAAATATGATCAAATGTTGGATAATCTTTACTTGCAAAACGTGTAAAGTCAGAATTATAATTCATACCAAATCTAGCATATGTTTCTAAAGCTAGTTCTATAAATAAATTAAGTACATCTTGTTCAATAGTAGGATCATAATATTTCATAAATGCTTTCAAAAACTGAGTAGTTTGAGTAAATACTGCATGTCCAAGTCCTTGTCTTATTTCATCTTCGTCAGCATCTATAATTACTTCGAATGGATTTATTAATCCGAATTCGCCGCCTTTACCAAGGTCTATTACTTCTCCCCCAACTGCTTCAGACATTTCACGAAGTTCATTTTCAGGGTCAATAGACACTATTTTATAACCATTTCTAATAGCAGTTCTAAGAAGTAATTTAGCAGCTGTTGATTTACCAGATCCAGAAGTACCTAACATAATCATATTGGCATTTGTTCTATTATGTTCCTTTCTTATTTGATATAGGAACTGGTTAAACATAACAACACCACCAGAGAAATCTGTACCAAGAAGTACTGATGGTCCTGGATCTTTTATACTATCAAATATATATGGATACATACCAGCCATAGTTGGTGATGGCATTATTGTACCAATACGTTCCTCAAGCTCTTGCTTTGGAAATACCGGTATTATTGATTTTAATACTTGTTCTTGTTCAAATCTTAAAGGTACAGCACGCAATTGCATAGCATCTAAATAGTTTTTAATTTGAATCTTTTTTAAATCTAAATCTTCTTTAGAATCACCAGTAACAACTATATGCATTTGAAAATCAAATGTTTTAGATTGAGCAGCAGCAAGTTGCTGAATAAATGATTCTAAGGTTTCATAATCTTGTCTTATACTTTCTTGGTATGTTGCATCCTTTTCTTCTTGATATCTTATCTTCATAGATGCAAGTTCTTTATTAAGCATCTTAGTAAGAGTACTAAAAGGTACAGGAATATGTTTTATAACAATTTTTACTCCTGGCATATTAGTTATATTAGATAAGAATCCTACTCCAACATATCTAGGAAATCCTACCACAGTTAAAATAGTCATATATTTATCAGACGCTACAATCATACTGCTGTTTGTAAAATCAAGCCCCTTTGGAGCAACTTCACTTTTGAAAAAACTCATACTGGCATCACACCTCCAGATTCATATTTCCTTCCACCATTTAAGAAGTTATCAATAATCATTCTTAAATCATCATTAGTTGTTTGACTAGCAACAAGCCCTGCACTAGCAAGAGAATTGATTATATTACGTAATTTTTTTTGTAACATTTCACCATTTTTTTCTTTAAATAGAATAAAATATTCAGTATCAACTACATCGTTATTAATAAAGAAGTCCCCCTTATTCATATCCTGAGCAATAAGTTTTCTAAGACGAGGATCTTGTGTCTTATTATATAAAACTTGAAGTTCTGCTTGATATACTGCTATATCTACAGGACGATCTGCTACAATAAGCCAAAATTCATAGTCAATAGTATTATAAAAATTCATAAGTCCAATTAATGCATTATCCATAGAACTTTGATCAAGAATAAAGATATTCCTTGGTTGAATCTTTACTCCTGTAATCATTTCGTTCTTTTGATTATACATTATACCATTACTAATAGCTTTTAAAGGTAGCCAATTTTCAGTATATTTTGGATTATTCTGTGCTGCCTTAGGTAATTTTCTAACAGTTTGTTTACTATTTGCATTAGTATTTTGACTATTATTTACTCTATTCATATTCATATTATTGTTCATCATCTGATTGTTCATATTTATAACACCAACCTCTCCATATATATTTTCTTCTATGTACAAAATAAAATCTATACATTTCACGAATAAATATCCTTGAATTATGATAATTAGGAATAGGAAAAATAAGAAATGCTGCGATAAGGGCAGGAGCAACAGCAAGCATTGCTCCTCCAAAACTAGACTTATCTATAAAAGGTAGTAAGAATAATGTAAACGATAAACCTATCCCTACAGCAAGTATTATTGCATCTACTCCATTTAGTAATCCAAATATTAATCCCTGTTTCTTACTATTAGCAGGTACTAAATAATTATAATCCATGTAGTATCACATCCTTTTTTATTTTTGTTGAGAGTATAAATGAGAAGCCTCATTATCAATCATAGTTTTAGATGCAGCTCTAGAATTAGCATCTGCTGATGCCTTATTATCTTTGCTATATCCATCAAATCCAGCTCTTTTTGCATAAACATCAGCAACATCAAGTCTATCACTTAAAATATCAGCACCTTCTTGATTAATACCCAAATCCAACAATGCCTTAGAATCACTTCTAGTTAAACTAATAACTTCATTTTTTGCAGCCAATTCTGCACCATATAATTGCGATTGTGCTTCATAAAAAGTAATATTTTCATTACTAAATGCTGCAGCAGCATTTACAAAGTCATCATCATTAGAGAAATCACTTCTTTTAAACGTTTTTGTTTCGCCTGTTAATTTATTAACATATGTAGCACTTTGACCATCTGCAGAAAAATCACCTTGCCACTTTTTAATTTTAGCTCCATACTCTACATCATGAGCAAGGTTTTGAGCGTCAACCATTTTAGAAATAGCTTTACCTGCTTTTGCAGCTCTACCTGTAGCATTTTTATATTGACCTGAACTAATGGATTGTTGAACTCTATTACCAGCCTCTTTATCAAGCGAATCAGCTGCTGCAACAAATTCATCATTTCTAGTTTTATCTTTCTCAGCCTTTGTATAAGCATCCTGCAATCCCAAACTTCCAGTAAATGCAGCCATTTTTCTATCAAAGAACCCCATACCTGATTTTTTAGCAGCATTTTCTACATAATTAGATTTTGCTATTGATTTACCACCGCCAAGAATATTACCTTTCGCACCAGAGCCAGCACCCCTTAATGCACCATTAATAAAGCCAGATGCTCTTCCAACAATGCCTGTCCCGGTAGCTGCCCCAACAACGCCACCAATAGCAGCACCAGCTCCAAATCCAAGTGCAGCTTTACCCATTCCAGTAATATCTTTAAATGTTCCAGAGCCAAGTTTAATACCAAATATATCTGATATCATACTAGGTATCATTTTAGCAAATACTAGAATTGCTACTACATAGAAGAAAGTTTCTATTGCACTATTTGGTCTTATTACCCAAACTATTTCAAGCAATGAAACAGCAAAAGAAATAGCAATTAGTTTTAAGAACAAATCTAAATATGTTGATATATACATTTTTCCCCATTTGTTAAACATTTGGTCATTTGGATCTGCATAACTAATTATTGGAATAGGAGCAATCATTTGTAACAGCAACAATTTAAATCGACGAATTATTACATCTACACACAACACTACAATCCATACAAGTATTCCTATACCTGCAATTAAAGCCGGAATAAACTCTAACTCCATGGTATCATTACCCAAAGCAGATTTTATAGCAGCATTGCCTTCAGGTGTTAATAAAGCTTGTGCTTTTAAACTTGCACAATCAGTACCGGTATTACAAGTTAAAAATGTACCCATAGAATTTTGGGCAAATGCTGTAGCTGCATCAGATACTCCACCAAGAAGACCACGATTAGCAGGGTTAACATCATAAAACTCATCAGCATGTTTTTCTAGACTAGCATTCATGTCTTCTTCTTTTTCCCATCCACCAACTATGCCAGTACCATAATTATACCAGTAAACTCCATCTTTATCGTATGTCATATACGAATAATAGTCAGAACCATTTTCCTTTAATAACTTTGGACATTCCTTTGGTAATCCATTAGTAAAAGCCTTTTCTTCATAAAATGTATTACCCAAACCACTGTATGGATAAGATCCATCAACACTATAATATATAGTTGGTGTTTTATTGTTATCATAGGCTAGTTCATTATTACCGGAACCAGTAGTGCCTTTTTTTGTAACAGCTTTACGCCCTTGACCATTTTCAGTGTAGAAAGTAACATGATATTTATTTCTTATTGTATTCTTTCCGCCATTACGATCTGATTCTTTTGTACCTTCATCAACTGTCACAATATTAACCCAATAACAATCTAATACTGTTTTACTGGTATCACCAGCGACGTCAGTAGGAGCAGCATAGACATTATCGATTACCGTTTTTGTTGCCCTTTCAACGTTCATTGCTGTTCCTTTTACTTGAGAAGTCTTTGAGTTAGGCATTATATTGCTTATTAATCCATCTTTAGCAAGCAAAGCACCTTCTAGTCTAGTTAAAATACCATCATCCCCAAAAATAAATCCATTGGGAACAAAAACTATTAGTAAAAGTATACTTGTTACTATTCTAGTAATTAATTTCCCTGCTCCTGCTTTGCCATCATTAATAGCATCAGGATTTATAAGCATATTAATCATTGCGATAGTTACTCTAAATAGCATAAATACACCTGCTATTGTATACATTACTGTAGCAACGTCACTTATGTAAAAATCAGCAATTGATCCTGCTTCGCTTCCACTTTGAACTAGTTTTAGCATAATGTCATATATTCTAGCTATGAAGGTATAAATACCAGCAATAATTGTATATAATCCTTCTTCTATAACTAATATTTGCATAAACTACCTCCTATAACCCTATTTTGCAGATGCCCTCTGCAAGTCCCGCTAGTTTAAGTAACGCATCTAATACAGTTGGTATTAAAAATATAGCTAAACCAATTATTAATCTTTTTATTGATCTAGATTGAGATTTTTTCATTTCGTTATCATCTTGAGCAATTACCGCTTTAGCCATATCTATTGTACATAATAAAACCACTAGTATAGGAGTAGCTATTTCTACTACTGTATACAGTTCACTTAATATATCTTGAACTCCTTTTCCCAGCATATTACATTCCTGTGGTAATATCGAAATTAAACTATTTAAATTGCTTGTTATAAAATCTATCATTACACTCACCTTCATTTATTACTTTACACTATTTACCTATTTTATTATAACAAAAAAAAAAGTGCAAAACAATACATTTTTACACTTTTTAATTAACTTTACTAGCTAATTTTACCAGCCACAGCATTCCAACAAGCACTTGAAGTAGCATTGTTGTCACCAACTATATTAAATACTGCTCTAACGATAAAAATTACAAAGAATACTATAACACCATAGATAAGTCTTTTAAGGAACATTTTTTGTGATTCTTTAATTACTTTATCATCACCAGCCATTACAGCTTTTCCTAAATCAATAGTGCCTAATAAAATAATTATAATTGGAACCGCTATTTGTAATATTCTAATTATACTACCTATTAAAGCCCAAACTCTTTGTGTTTCAGTACAAAAATTACTAACTTCATCTAACATTTGTAAGAAACTAAAATCAATACTTGCTAATAAACTTAACATATTTATACCTCTTTCCTTTAAATTTTATTTATTTTACATTTTGATTATACTATATGAATATTTTCGTGTCAAACACTTTTTTTATTTTATGCTTCTTCTTTTGAATGCCCAACATCTTTATGATTTTCTATCGGAGCATTATCATTTGAATCTTGTGAATCATCAGGACTACTATCTTCTGCATAATAGCCACAATTTTCGTTTGTAGGATGTGTAGCACATTCCCAGCATACTCTTTGATAACTCTTTTCTACATCAAATCCTAAAAGTCCAAATATAACTTCCACTATAGGAAAAACAAAGAATATTGCAATACCATAAATTATTCTCATAATAAAAGTTTTTTGAGCTTCTTTTATTTTTTTATCTTCTCCTGCGATAACTGCTTTACCTAAATCTAGTGTTCCTAAAAGAACTATAAGAATTGGAATTGCTATTCTAATAATATATATAACAAAACCTACTACTCTCCATATTCCTGCAGTATCTGCACAAAATGTATCCATTTAACCACCACCAATTTCCTGTAAATTATATCATATTTTTAATGCAATTGTCAATATTTACACTTAATTATACTTTATTTTATTCAATTTATGTGTTATCATTTTTTGTGAGGTGTAAAAATGAAGAAGTACAAATGGTTAATAATATTAGTTTTGGTTATTATAACTTTATCTGTTATATCTATAGTTTTTTCTGATAACCCTGATAAATACATAAAGGAAGTTGGTATAAATGAAGTAATTAAAAAACAAAAGCATGAGGATTCCTTTATTCTTTATATAAAAAGTACCAACTGTGAGCATTGTAAAGTTTTTACTCCAAGACTTACTAGTGTTTTAAAAGAAAACAAGTTAAAGGCTTATGCTTTGAACCTTGCTAATTTATCAGAAGAAGATACTAAAACATATGAAAACACCTTTACTATTGAAGGTACTCCCACAGTACTATTTATAGATAAAGGAAATGAAAGCCTTATTAGAATTGAAGGAGAACAAACAAAAGACGTTATTAAATCAAAACTTGAAGCTGCTGGTTTTATAAAATAAAGAACTAAGTTTAAATATGATTAACTTAGTTCTTTTTCTTTACATATATCTCTTATAATATAAGAAGCTATAAGTATTCCTGCTGTACTTGGTACAAATATAGAAGACGCTATTGTCTTACTTTGTATCTTTTTAGGTTTTTCTTCTGAATAACAGCATAATATCTTATTACTTATTTTTTCATCTTTTATATATTTTCTAAGTATTCTTGCTATTGGATCATATTTTGTATTTCTAATATCTATAATCTTTAATTTTGATGGATCCATTCTTTTCCCTGTTCCTAAACAAGTAATAAACTTTATATTCTTATCTAGACATTTTTTTATAGCAAGTTTCTTGGTGTTTATAGTATCACACGCATCTATAAAATAATCTATTTTTTGATTAAATAAATCATCTATATTAGACTTATCTATAAAATCATTTATTTTATTTACTTTTACATTATTATTAATACTTAGTATTCTTTTTTGAAATTCTTCTGTTTTTTTATTACCTAAATTATTATTACTAGCAATTATTTGTCTATTTAAATTAGTTATATCAATAATATCATTATCAATTATTGTAATGTTTTCTACTCCTGATCTAACAAGTGATTCTACTACAAAACCTCCAACACCACCAAGTCCTAAAACTACTATATGTTTTTCTTTTATTTTTTTTATTGATTCTTTTCCTATTAAAAGTTCTAATCTATCAAACATAATACAAAAAAATAGACTTAGTCTATTTCTAAATTATGATACACATCGGATACATCATCAAGTTCTTCAAGTGCATCAATAAGTCCCATTATTTTAGTAGTTTTATCTTCATCTAGTGATACATAGTTAGAAGGAATGAATCTTACTTCGTTCATAATTAAATCAGTAATACCAGCTTCTTCTAAAGCTTTATTTATTTTAATAAAATCTTCAGGTGTAGTAGATATTTCATAAGAATCATCATTAGTTACAAAATCAAGGGCATCATTTTCAAGTGCAAGATTCATTACGTCATCTTCAGAATAAGTATTAGGTACAACAATAATTCCTTTTCTTTCAAACATATAACTGACTGAACCATCTGTTCCTAAATTACCTCCACGCTTGGTAAATGTACTTCTTACCATAGATGCTGTTCTATTTCTATTATCAGTTAAACAGTCAACCATTATAGCAACACCATTTGGACCATATCCTTCATAACGCACAAATTCATAATCTTCTCCCCCACTACTTTTAGTAGCCTTATCAATAGCAGAAGATATTCTATCTTTTGGCATATTAGCAGCTTTAGCTTTATCTACCACCATACGAAGCGATGGATTGTTTTCTAATTGACCATCTGTACCTTTTGCAGCAACATATATTTCTTTAGCAAGTTTTTGAAAAATTTTACCACGTTCTGCATCAATTAATCCCTTTTTACGTTTTATTGTAGCCCATTTAGAATGTCCACTCATATTATCACCTCTATCTTGTCTTTTTCTATAATTATACTACAAAGTATAGAAAAATAAAATAACTACTTTTCAAGTATTATAGTAACAGGTCCATCATTAGTAAATGATACTTTCATATCAGCCCCAAATTTACCTGTTTCTACTTTTATATTTTGTTCCTTTAATTTTTCATTAAATTTATCATATAAAATTATTGCTTCTTCCCCTCTTAATGCATTTAAATAACTTGGTCGATTCCCTTTTCTAGAATCAGCATAAAGAGTAAACTGAGATACCGATAGTATTTCTCCTTCCACATCTTTTACTGATTTATTCATAACACCATTTTCATCATCAAATATTCTTAAGTTTAATACTTTATTTACCATCCAGTCTATTTCTTTATCTGTATCAGTTTGAGTAAAGCCCACCAAAAGAAGAAGGCCTTTATTTATACTTCCTACTTCTTTTCCATTTACCTTAACACTTGCATCTATTGCTCTTTGAACTACTACCTTCATTATCTCATAATCCTTTCTACATCATTAACATGTTTTATTTTATTTAGATTAGTTATAAATTTTTCCATTGTTTCTAAGTCTTTTACTAAAACATCTACTGAATAAACATTATTACTACTTTTATAAATAAGATTAACATTTTCTACAGTAATGCCCATACTTGATGCAACTTGCACTATATCTACTAAAATGTTTTCTTTAGAATTTGTATGAATTATAACTTCACTATTATATTTATTTGTAATATCTTTATTCCATTTGGCATCTACTACTCTATCTTCAAATAATTCTATATTAGTACAATCTTTTCTATGTATTCTAATTCCATGAGCTTTAGTAATATACCCTACAATCTCATCTCCAGGAAGTGGAAGACAACAATTGGCAATATGTACTTCAATGTTTTTAGTATCTCCTACTAAAATATCGCTATCATTTGCATTAATAGCTAGTTTTGGTTTTGTTTCCTCATGGTTTTCTGCTTCATTTTTTTGCTTAATAATAGCTTTTGTAGAAAACTTATTATTTCCAATATTTAAGTAAATATCCTCTAAAGACTCTAATTTAAACTCTTTATAAATTCTTTCTAAATTTTCTTCTTTCAAAAACTCTGACATTGGTATTTTTTTTCTTCTTAATGCCTTTTCAAGAAGTTCTTTTCCCCTATTAATATAATCTTCTTTAGTAGTACGATTAAAGAAACTTTTTATTTTGTTTTTAGCACCTGTTGTTTTAACAATATTAAGCCACTCTCTAGAAGGCCCCTTAGAATTATTATTAGTTATCACTTTTACAACATCAGTATCATTAAGTTCATATGTAAGAGGAACCATATTATTATTTACAATAGCTCCTGTTAATTTATCTCCAACTGCACTATGAATTTTATAAGCAAAGTCTATTGGAGTAGCACCTTTCGGAAGCTCTATAACATCTCCTTTTGGAGTATATACATAAATATTGTTATTTAAAACTTCATTTTTTACTTTATACATAAAGTCTTCATTAGTTAATTTATCTTCTTTTAATTCTATTATTGATTTGTAAAACTGAAGCTTTTGTTCTGTAATATTTTGCATTTCTACTGCAGCATCTTTTTGTTCTTTATAAGCCCAGTGAGAGGCAATTCCATTTTCTGCAATCTCATCCATATCATAGGTTCTTATTTGAATTTCAAAGAAGTTCCCTTCAAGCCCTATAACAGTTGTATGAAGCGTTTGATATAAATTAGTTTTAGGCATTGCTATATAATCCTTAAATCTTTTAGGAATTGGTTTATATTTCGAATGAATTAAACCAAGTGCTAGATAACATTCTTGTTCTTTTTCAACAAGAATTCTTATAGCTAAAAGATCATAAATATCATTAAAACTACGTCCCTTATCTAGTTTTTTATAGATACTATAAATACTTTTAGCACGTCCTTTTATTTCATGTTTAATTCCATTTTTATTTAAAAGATCACTTACTTCATCCATCATCTTTTTAACGTATTCTTCGCGTTCTGCTTTTGTTTTATTAAGTTTTTCTACTACGTCATTATAAGCTTCAGGTTTTAAATATTTAAGCGATAGCTCTTCAAGCTCACTTTTGATTTTATTCATACCAAGTCTATGTGCAATAGGTGCCAGTATTTCTAAAGTTTCTTTAGCTTTTTTCTTTTGCTTTTCATGAGGAAGCGCATATAAAGTTCTCATGTTATGAAGTCTATCTGCAAGTTTTATAATTATTACTCTTACATCCTCACTCATTCCTACAATTATTTTTTTGTAATAACTAGTTAAGTACTCATTATCAGTAGAAACATTAATATTATTAATTTTTGTTACTCCGTCTACAAGTCTAGCAACATTTTCCCCAAACTTTTCTTCTATATCCTTTTTACTCGTTTCAGTATCTTCAATAGTATCATGTAAAAGCGCTGCAATTATTGTTTCTTTATCGGCCTTAATAGAAGTTAAAATATATGCTACTTGTAAAGGATGAATTATATAAGGCTCTCCGGTTTTTCTAAACTGACCTTTATGTTTTTCTTTCGCATACTTATAAGCACTATCTATTTGTTCTAGTTCATCCTTTTCTAAATACTTTTCTAATTTATTCTTTAGTGTTTTATAATCTATTGTTTTTGCCTTCATGATTATCACCTCTTTAGTCTATATTTTCTAGTTTTAATATATCATTTACTATTTCATTTAGTGATAGATTTTTGCTAATAATCCATTTGTTATTCTTTAAATAAATCCAAATATCTTCAGCAGTTATATTTTTACCTTCTTTAAAAAAACTTTCTTCTTTCATTTTTAAAGCTGGCATTATTCTTTGTTTTAACTCACTAAGACTATTAAACTCCATAACATTCCCTCTTTCCATTATAATTCTACCACTTATTAATTATTTTTTAAAGTTAAAACAGGCTTCATTTCGTCTTTATAAGGTGCATAAAGCACTATATCGATATTATTCTTAGTAAAAAGAATCATATTATCACTTAATCTTTCTATTTTTGAACCATTAAGTATTTTCTTTTCTAATTCCAAAGGTATTTCCTTTTCTTCAATATCAAGTACATCTCTAATATTTAAACTCTTATATTCTTTATTTTTTATCTTTTCTATAGTATTAGCGTCTTTTAAAAAAAACTTATCTTGCTTAGTTCTAGTTAAAGCACTCATACAAAGAGGAATATCAAGTTCTTTAGATATATCATTTATTAAACTTCTTATATAAGTACCTTTACTTACTTTTGCTTCAAAGGAAAAGTATTTATTACCTTCTTTTTCGTATAAATCTATTAGTTCTATATCATAAATAGTTACTTCTTTTTTAGGAAGTTCTACTTTTATACCACTTCTTGCATATTCATATAACTTTTTACCATTTACTTTAGTAGCACTATAAATTGGTACTTCTTGATTATAAGTTTTTTTAAAAGATTTTAATATCTTTTTTATCTCATCTTTAGTTATATTAACACTCTCTAATTTTTCTAAAATAGTTCCTTCGGTATCATATGTATCAGTACTTGAACCAATTAAAACTTCCGCTATATATTCCTTAGTATCATCTTTTAAAAAGTTACCAAGTTTAGTATATGATCCAGTTCCTATTATTAAAAGACCATCTGCTAAAGGATCCAAGGTGCCAAAATGTCCAACTTTTTTAGTATTTAGTTTTTTTGATACTATATTCACTATATCTCTTGAAGTATAACCTTTTGGTTTATTTATTAAAATTATTTCATTCATAATATCACTTCCAAAATATATAAAGATTATAGCAGATTTTCTATTATATTTAAACCTTTTTCATTATAAACAGCTTCTTTGTAATAATTAGTTTATTATACAGATAATAAAAGCGTCTGACCTCACAACCTAGTGATTTCAGACGCCAAACCAAAATGGGAAAGCGTTTAACAGCTACTTCAAACGTATCCTTTTTTATTTTATGAAATTTCCTTCATACATATTCAATATAACATAAATGCTATTACTTGTCAAAAACTATACTACTCTTTTAAATAGCTTTTCAAGCTCATAATATGTATAATTTATAATAGTAGGTCTACCATGAGGACAATGATATGGATTTTCGCATGTTGCAAAAAGTGTTTCAATAAGTTTATCCGCTTCTTCAAGTGAAATATAATCATGAGCCTTAATTGACATTCTACAAGCAGTTGTTGCTATAAAATGATCATTAAACTTCTCCTTTTTAAAATCTCCTTCATTTAGTATTAACTCTATCATTTTTCTAATTGTTTCTGTTACATAATATTTATTTAACCATTTTGGATGTTTTCTTACTACAATTGTATTTATACCAAATTCTTCGTACTCAATACCAATTTTATTAATTTGTTCTTTTTTGGTGTTTAGTTTTATAAACTCATCTTTTGTAAAAGTAAGTTTAAGAGGTACTAACATATCCATAGTCTCTACTTTTTCTTCATTTACTTTTCTTTTTATTCTTTCATAGTTTATTCTTTCATGAGCAGCGTGCTGATCAATAATGTACATTCCATCTTCATTTTCCCCTATTATATAGGTTTTAGCAATAATTGCAACTGCATTTATTTTTTTTGGTTTTCTTGTTTCTATATTTTCCTTTTCTTCATAATTAGTCTCTTCTTCATTTGTTTCTAAATCAAATGTTATTTCTTCATACTCTGGTTTTATTTCAGGCCTTTCTTTAAAATCTAATTCATCATTTATTGTTGTTACTTTATCTATGTTAGAGACCACTTTGCCTTCATCCTTTATTTCTGGAATAAGTACTAATTTTTTTAAAGCCATATTTATTGTTTTTATTATCAACTGTTCAAGCTCCTCTAGTTTGGAAAACTTTATATCCATTTTAGTAGGATGAACATTTACGTCTATAATAGATGGATCAGCTTCAATATTAAGTACCACAATAGGATTTTTCCCCACCATCATATAAGTATGATAAGCCTCTAAAATAGCTTTTGTTACATTCTGATTCTTTACATATCTTCCATTTACTAAAAGTGTAATAAAACCCCTTGATGAACGATTTACTTCAGGATAAGATATATATCCACTTATATCATAATCACTATTATGAGCCTCGATTTTTATCATTTTTTTAGTAACTTCTAGACCATATATATTATTTATAACTTTTAATAAATTCCCAGAACCATCAGTATTAAGAAGTATCTTATCATTGTTTGTTAAAATAAACTTAATATCTGGTCTGGAAAGCGCCATTTTTGTTAAATAAAATGAGATATTTGCAAGCTCAGTATGTAAGTTTTTTAAATACTTAAGTCTTGCTGGTGTATTATAAAAAATATCCTTTACTGTTATTTTAGTGCCTTTTCGAAGATGAGACGATGATACATTAATAATACTTCCACCTTCTACCTCTACGATTGTTCCTTCCTCTTCATTTGATGTTTCAATAATCATTTTCGATACTGATGCAATCGAAGGAAGAGCTTCACCTCTAAAACCTAAAGTTTCAATATGAAATAAATCTTCATCAGTATAAAGCTTACTAGTAGCATGTCTTTTTAAAGAGTTTACAGCATCAACTTTTGTCATACCTATTCCATCATCAGTAACAGATATTTCTTTAGTACCAGATTCTATTAAATCTACTTTTATCACATGACTTTCAGCATCAATAGAATTTTCTACTAACTCTTTAACTACATTCATTAGTGTTTCTACTACTTCTCCTGCCGCTATTTTATTAGATAGATTTGTATCCATTATTTTAATTTTATTGTTCATCTGATCACATCCAATACTTCATTTTAATTTTAACACAGAAAAGAAAAAAAAGAAATTCTAGTTTCTTTTTCGTTCCTTTCTATTTACTTTTAAATCAGCTATTATACTTTGAAATGATTCAGAATTTAAATATGCTTGTAAATCCATTTTATTATTAATATTATATTTTTTCTCGTGCAAGGCTATTTTTTCATTACTTTGTATTTTTACTATCTTTGTTATTTCATTATTATTCAATAAAACACATACACCTTCGGTTGACACTTTATCATTATTCCAAGTTTTCTTTATTAAAAAAACATTATTATGCATATATCTAAAATGATAAAAAGAATTGTTATCATCAGTTATATGAATTCTTATATCATAGCCTAATTTATTATTTTTGTTATCTTTAACACTTTTACAAATTATTCTTTTATCATCCTCAAAAATTGCACTTTGTTCTAAATTCCATTCTTCTAAATCTGGTAGATAAACATTTATTATTTTTAACATTTCTTCTATATCCTTTTTACATATATTTTTAAAATCTTTTCCCATATTATCACCTTTTACATTATATGTATAAAAACACATTTAGTTTACATGTTGTTTTCTACATATAAATACTATTTTCTACATACTATTAAATGGGTGATATTTTTGTTATCAATTTTAGTTACTCTATTAAAGACTTTGATGCTTTTTAAAACTTCATATTCTAATAACGTATTTAAAGAACCTTTATCAAAAGAAGATGAAGCAAAATATATTGATTTACTTTTTAAAAAAGATAAACACGCTAGAGACATTCTAATAGAACACAACTTAAGGTTAGTAGCCCATATCTGTAAAAAATATGAAAATACCAATGTAGATAACGATGATTTAATTAGTATTGGTACGATTGGTTTAATTAAAGGGATTGATTCATATTCAAAGGAAAAAGGCACTAAGATTACTACTTACTGTGCTAAATGCATTGAAAATGAAATACTTATGTTTTTCAGAAGCAATAAAAAAAATAATAATAACATTTCTCTTGATGAACCAATTGGATATGACAAAGAGGGAAACGATATTACTATACTAGATGTTTTAAAAACACCAAAGCCCGATTATATTGAAGATATGTATGTTAAGAATAATGTTAAACTATTAAACAAATATCTTAAAAATTTATCTAGTAGAGAACAAGAAATAATAATAAAAAGATACGGCCTTGGTAATGAAGAAGAACAAACTCAAAAAGAAATTGCTCATGATTTAAATATCTCTAGGAGTTATGTCTCAAGAATAGAAAAAAGAGCTATCACTAAAATACTTAGAGATTTTATAAAAAGCGGAGAACTAAAATAAATCATTAATCAAGCATTATTAGACATAGTTAAAATATTATATAGATTTATATGATTTTTATTAAAACTAATCAAACTATTTTTTAAATAATTATATATATAATCTATATTATTATTTTCTTTATTTGTATATTCATAATATAGATATTTTAACTCTTCTTCTTTTTTTCTTTTATAAAGACTTTCTATTTTTTTTAATAAATTATCTTTTATTGCTAATTCTTTCCTAGTTAAATTACCTTTATCACTATTTCTTTTTTTTATTTTTTTATACTCTATCTTAGTAGTAGTTATATGATTCGCAGTTTCTAAAGCTTCATACTCTTCATCAAGTAATAACCTAGAAATAAGTTCTACTTTATTATTTTTTATTAATAACCCAATAACTATCTTTTCATCTGTCAAAAGACAAATTTTGCCATCTTCTCTGTTATTATTTAACTCATATTTAGGAATATTACTAGTAAAACTACTATCAAGTATAACTTCATAATGAGTTATGTCTTTTATAACTTCCGTACTCGTTTTAAAAAGCATTATTTTTTTTACATATTTTATATTATCAGTATCTTCCCACTCAAAATACTCAATTAATTGTTTATTAAAGTTAAGCAAAATATCATATATATAGCTCATATTTATCCCTCAGAAATAGTATATACAATTTTTTTTCTTTTAACCTGTTTAAAAAAAGACAAAATTATTATATAATTAATTAGGTGATAAAAATGAATAAAATAATTGAGTATATAATACTTGGTCTAGTACAAGGTTTCACTGAACCTATTCCTGTTTCTTCTTCTGGGCACATAATGCTTATTAATAACCTACTAAAAACTAATATTGATATGGAAATACTTGCTACTCTTACTAATTTTGGTAGTTTAATAGCAATTACCTTTATTTATAGAGAAAGAATTATTACTCTTTTTAAGGATTTCTTTTCTTGTTTAATTTCAATATTTAACAAAATAATTTTAAAAAAGCCTGTAAGTAAAAAAGATAAAAAAACATATAACAATTTTAGATACTCTTTACTTCTAATAATAGGAACAATTCCTGCAGGAATAATGGGACTTATTGTTACTAAACTAGGACTATTTGACTTTCTAGAAAATAATATTAAGTTTGTTGGAGTAACACTTTTAATAACTGCCCTATTCTTATTTGCTATTAGAAATGTTATAGGTAAAAAAGAAAATAACGAAATAAGTTTTAAAGATGCTTTAATTATAGGAATATTTCAAGTTTTTGCTCTACTTCCTGGAATATCAAGAAGCGGCGCTACTATAGTTGGTGGAATGAGTCGCAATTTAAAAAGAGAGGTTGCATTCGATTTTTCATTCTTACTTTATATTCCGATAAGTGTTGCAACAGGCTTGCTAGGAATTAAAGATTTAATCGGAGCAAATCTTGATACAACAACTTTTATGCTTTATATAGTAGCTACAATAATCGCAGGAATAGTTACCTACTTTGCAACTATTTGGTTTAAAGATATTGTTAAAAAAGGAAAACTAGTTTACTTTGTAATATACTGTTTTATTGTTGGACTTCTTGTTATATTGTTTTTATAAGTTCTATTTTGTAGAACTTTTTTTGTGTTATAATTCAAACTTTAGAATAACCTTGTTCTAGGAGATGATTTCATGATTATTGGAATTCCTAGATCTTTATTTTATTATAAATATGGAACTTTAATTAAAACATTTTTTAATGAACTCGGTATAGATTATGTAATATCAAATCCTTCGAATAAAAAAATACTTGAAGATGGAAAGACTCTAGCACCATCGGAAAGTTGTATGAACTTAAAACTATTTTTAGGACACGTAAAAGATTTAGAAAACAAATGTAACTTTTTATTTATTCCAAGATTTGAAAGTGTAAATAAAGGCGAAAAACTTTGTACTAATTTCTATTTGTTACCGGACTTAGTTAGAAATATATTTGAAGAACACATAATTGATTTTAATGTTAATGTAAATAAAGGTAAAACTATGAAAAGTGCTTTTATAGAGCTAGGTTTATATTTAGGATTTTCATATAATAAAACAGTAAATGCTTATAAAAAAGCACTTGAAACTGATAAAAAAGTAAAGAATAATTTGCTATTAAAACAAACAAACACTTTAAATAATAGTAACAAAAAAATATTAATTGTCGGACACTCTTATAACATATATGATGAAATGATTGGAAAACCCATTATTAATACTTTAGAAGAAAATAATTTTTCTATTATATATGCAGATATATGTGATGAAAAAGAAAAAAATGATGAACTTTCTTCTAGTATTTATTTTACTTACAATAAAGAACTTATAAGAGCAATAAACTATTACAAAGAATATGTAGATGGAATAATTATTATTTCAGCTTTTCCATGTGGACCAGATTCTATTGTAAATGATTTAATTATTAGAAAAACTAAAGATATTCCTATTATTAATTTAATTATAGATGAAGTAAGTAGTAACACTGGTATTCTTACTAGACTTGAAAGCTTTATGGACATCATAAATAAGGAGAGCGCTTATGGAAAATAAGATAATTTCCTTCCCACATATGGGAGACTATTGCTATTTTATTAAACCATTTTTAGAAAATATTACTAATATGGAAGTAAGAATATCCCCTCCCATCACTAAAAAGACAATTGAAATTGGTAGTAAGTATTCTCCTGATAGTATATGTCTCCCATTCAAATATAATCTAGGCAATTATATCGAAGCTTTAGAAGATGGTGCAAGTATCTTATTTCAGTTTGGAGGTGGCTGTAGATATGGTAACTATGCTCCCCTTCAAAAAACTATTTTGAAAGATCTTGGTTATAATTTTGAATTATATGAATTCATAAAAAATGGAAAATTTAGTTTTAAACACATCTATGAAACAATAAGAAAGATAAATCCTGAACTTACTAAAGGAAAACTTCTAAAAGAAATTATTACTATATTTATAAAAATAATGCTTTTTGACAGAAGCGAACATTACACAAGAAAAAAAGTAGCTAAAGATAATGATAATTTTAAAAAAATAAAATATAAGTTTATAAATGATTTAAAAGATAAAACTAATATTTTCAAAATAGTGCATACATATTTTTCATACATGAGAAAATACCAAAAAGTAAGATGTAAAAAGCCTAAACTTAAAATTGGTATAATTGGTGAGCTTTTTACATCTATGGAACCATTCTCTACTTTTAATTTAGAAGATGAACTTAAAAACTTTGATATAAGTATTAAAAGATTTACTGATGTATCTTACCTACTTATTTATAAAAACATATTTCATAAAATCACTAAATATAGAGCCAGAAAATATATTAAATATCATTTAGGAGCAGATGCTACAGAAAATGTATACAGAACTTTAAAACTCAAAAGGAAAAAATATGATGGTATTATACATACCAAACCTTTTGGATGCACTCCAGAAGTTGGAATTATGCCTATTTTATCTAGAATATCAAATGAAGAAAACATACCAATTATGTTTTTAAGCTTTGATACTGAAAACGAAAGTGTAGGAATTAAAACTAGACTAGAAGCTTTTATAGATATGTTATCGATGAGAAAGGAAAAAGAAATTGAAAAAAGAAATGAATAAAGCTTATTTAGGTATTGATATTGGTTCAATATCTACGAAAGGTGTAATTATAGACGAGAATAACAATATACTTGCTAGCTCTTATATTTGGACTCTAGCAGATCCAGTAAATGCAGTAAAAAAGCTTTTAAAAAACTTAAAACAAGATATACCAAAGAATTATACAGTAGTTTCAGTAGGCACAACAGGTAGTGCAAGAAGATTAATAGGAATAATGACTGGAGCAAATGTTATAAAAAATGAAATTACTGCCCATGCAATTGGTACGCTTTCAAAATATAAGGACGTAAAAACTATCTTTGAAATCGGAGGACAAGATTCTAAAATTATACTTATAAATGATGGAATTGTAACTGATTATGCAATGAATACTTTATGTGCTGCAGGAACAGGAGCATTTTTATCAAGTCAAGCTAAAAGATTAAACATTGATGTAAAAGATTTTGGAAAAATGGCATTAAATTCAAAAAATCCTACTAAAATAGCAGCTAGGTGTACAGTCTTTGCAGAATCAGATTTAGTACATAAAGCTCAAATTGGTCATAAAAAAGAAGATATAGTTGCAGGTATTTGTGAAAGTGTAGTAAATAATTATTTAAATAATGTAGCAAAGGGTAAAAAAATAACACCTCCCATAGTTTTTCAAGGTGGTGTTAGTAAAAACATTGGAGTTGTTAAAGCTTTTGAAAAAATAACAAAAGAAAAAATTATAACAGATGATAATGGTCATTTAATGGGAGCTTTAGGTGTTGCAATACTAGCAAAAAAAGAAAAAGAAGAAATATTTGATTTTGATATATTAAACTTAGACTTTGAAACAAAAGGATATGAATGTAAAAAATGCCCTAATCATTGTGAAATCATAGCCATTAAAAAGAATAAAAAAATTGTGGATGCTTGGGGAAATAGATGTGAAAAAGGTTCACTTATTTAATAAAAACAACCTAATGGTTGCTTTTATTATTAATTAGTAATTTCTTCACCGTTTACTATTTTTTCTAACACTTTTATATTTAGAATATTATATAATTCTGTATACATTTCTTTAAGCTGCTCTATTGGTAATTCCGCCACTTTTCTTTCAAATTGTGATTCTTCTATTTTTATAGGCATTTCTATTCTCACATATGATTTTTTTCTTAACCCTATTTTTTTCCAATCCTTGATTTCCTTTCGTTTATATGGATCTTTTTGAGTTGTTAATTTAAAAACATGGAAGTTTCTATTATCTTCCTCTACTATCAATCCTCTTCCATCATCTAATATTAAACATGGACGCTTTTGCAATGAAATTGCTAATTCGTTTTCCTCATTTTTAAATACAACTGGTATAGTAACAATCCATATTTCACCAATATTGGGCCTTTCTAACACTATTGAATCTTCCTTTTTAGATAGGCAGAATTTAAACCAAGTTTAGCTAAAATATTATCATTGCTCCTTTTTTTCTTAAATTTGGCTACTTTTATATGTTTGAGAGAATTATCATATTGTTTTTTTGTCAATCCTATCATGCTTGCACATTCTCTTTGCTCACGTTCAAAACTCCTTTTATTCATTATATAAAACCTCCTATCATGA
>CADBUX010000020.1 GCA_902797995.1 uncultured Erysipelotrichaceae bacterium
GGATTTAATACATTATAAATCAAATATGAAGGATTAACTTTATAATCAACAAATAAATTATTTATATCCCAATTTGTAATTTCTTCTTTTTTGTCATACAATTCAAAAAATGTACTATTTTTTTTTGTTAATTCGACAAAATTCAAAATGTTCTTAATTTTCTTTTGTGAAATGTTGATTGCATCTGCAATATTTTTTGCAGAAGTGTATATGGTTACATAAACAAATTTATTTTTAGGCAATTTCATGTTTGAAAAATTTACATCATCTAATCTTTTTGATAATATCATTTCGCCTATTATTAACTCTTCCTTATCTATTTCAACATTTTGAAGAAATGTAATATATCTATATTTCTGAAGATTTTTATTAGGTAGTTCATTAGCGAGCTTAGTCACTTTTGACTGATTCATTATAATGCTAACCATTTCTAATGGAGTAATATTTTGAAAATTTATATTACCTGGAATAATATTATTTAACAATGTTGTTTCAACAGGCTCTATTATAAATCCTATTGTTTTATCTTGTTTTAAAGTCTTCTTTATATTTCCAAATTCAGAATAATAATCATTATTATATTTAATAAATACTTCAACCTTAGTTGATAAATCAATATTACTAAAATTTTTTTTATTATAATCTTTTTCGTTTATTTCAAAATATGACGTTGACAATCCACTGGAAGTATGTAAAATTGCTATATCTGGTTTTACTTTAATTCCATTATCTAATAATTCACAATATGAATCAGATTCATAGCTTATTAAATCTTCATCATTATCGATTGTTATAAAACAATTTATAGCATTCAATTGACAATTATCATATTTCTTTTTTTTCAACATTTTATAAATATTTAAATAGCCCGTTTTAAAATCAATTTTAATGATATTTTTTAAATACCATAAGTAGTTATAATATGATAAAGATGTAATTTCTCCCTTTAATAAATCTATTCCAAATAATCCAAAAACGCTTTTATCGTTTTTAATAAATTTAACTTCGACACAAAATGATACTTTATTGTCTTTATATATAGCATATAAATTATCGATTGTTCCAACTCCATTTTCAGGATGTTCAACTGTTTTATTATAAATTATTCCTAAATCTCTAAGGTTCATATTACCACCTACATCTTATTATATCACTATTTTCTTACAATCCATTAATTCTATTGCTATAAAAATGCTCTAAAAATATCCTTTTTAAATGAAAATGGTACCTAAATGGTACCTAATTCTATTTTTAGAGAACTATGAAATTGATAAAACCCTTATATTTCCTACAAAAAATGAGAGCGACATAAGTTAATCGCTCTCTTCAGGGGGTTTTGGTTGAATACCACTTTTTACTCATAATCGTAAAAAGTAGACAAGGTTTTCTACCTTGTAACTTAATAGTAATATATATTTTTTTTATTGTCAATTATAAATTTTAAATTTGTTAAATTTTTCTAGTTTTATTATGCATCTTTTATACTACTTATTATTTGATATCTTAACTTAATATCTTCTTCTTTAGTACTTTCTAAGAACTTCATTGAATCCTTTTTTGCCTGAAGAAGTATCTTATAATCTTCTTTAACATTAGCAATTTTAAAAGTCATATCTCCACTTTGTCTAGTACCAAATAAATCTCCATGACCTCGTAGTTTAAAGTCTTCTTCACTTATTTCAAATCCATTATTAGTTTTAGTCATTACTTTTAATCTTTCTGCATCTGTATCACTTATTAAAATACATTTAGATTCTAAATTACTTCTTCCTACTCTACCCCTTAACTGATGAAGTGTAGATAGTCCAAATCTATTTGCATCAAATATTACAATCATTGTTGTATTAGGAACATCAACTCCAACTTCAATTACTGTAGTACTAATTAATATTTGTATTTTATTCTTAGCAAACTGATCCATTATTTTATCTTTATCTTTTCCAGAAAGTTTTCCGTGAACTACCCCAATATTATATTTTGAACCAAATGCTCCTTCCATTTTATCTTTAAGTTCATTTACAGTAGTTAAATCAAGTGTTTCAGATTCTTCGATCAAAGGCGCAATTACATATATTTGATGCCCTTCTTCTAACTCTTTATACATCATTTCAAATATTTCTTTTGTATCTTTATTACTTTTTAAATATGTTGTAATAGGCTTTCTTCCTTTAGGAAGTGATTCAATAATAGATATATCCATATCACCATATATAGTAAGAGCATATGTTCTAGGAATTGGTGTCGCGCTCATATAAAGTACATCAGGCATAGAGCCTTTATTCTTTAAATTAGTTCTTTGCATTACCCCAAATCTATGTTGTTCATCTGTTATTACAAGTCCTAAGTTGTCATATTCAACATCATCTTGTATTAAAGCATGAGTACCAATTACTATATCTATTTCATGATTCTTTAACTTCTCATGAATAGAGTCCTTTTCTTTCTTAGTAAGTGACCCAACTAATAGTTCTATTTTGCAATCAGTATCTTTAAGTATCTTACTAACTGTTTCCATATGTTGATTAGCTAAGATTTCTGTAGGAACCATAAGTGCTCCTTGATAACCACTTAAATAATTAGCATATAAAGCAAGTATTGAAATAATAGTTTTACCAGATCCTACATCACCTTGTAATAATCTATTCATTCTTTTCTTTGATTTTAAATCCTCAAGAATTTCTTCTAAAACTTTATTTTGATCAGAAGTAAGTTCAAATGGTAAAGAACTAATAAGTTTATCTAACTCTTCTTTTTTATAATCCTTTTCCATACCATTTTTTATATTTTGATTCTTTATTTTTAAATAATTGATCTTAGTCATAAATAAGAATAACTCTTCATATTTTAATCTAATAGTAGCCTTCTTTAACTTTTCCATAGTAGATGGATTATGTACTATATTAAGAGCAGTCTTTTTATTTAAAAAATCATATTTTTCTATATATTCTTTTGGTATATAATCTGTTATAACACTTCCATATTGCATAAGAGCATTATTAATAAACGTTGCAACATTTTTTGAAGATAAGCCTGCAGTACCATGATATACACTTTCTATTTTCGCTCCTTTAGGTAATAGTCCTAATCTTATTTCAGAAGCTAAAACAATATTCTTAGATCTTTCATATTTACCAAATACTGTAATACTAGTACCCACAGTTAAAGAGTTTTTTAAAAAAGCCCTATTAAAAATAGAAACACCAACAACTTTACCAACAGATGTAACAACTCTAATATTCATTTTATTTAAATTACCCTTTAATCTAATTAAAATCGGAGCACTATCTACTTTACCATCAATAATTACTTTATCAAGTTCTTCTGCTTTTGATAAATCACTTCTTACTATTTTTTCATATCTAAAAGGATAATGTGAAACTAATGATTCAACATCTTCTATCCCAAGTTTTCCAAGTAACATTTTTGACTTTGGCCCAACGCCTTTTACCTTATCTAGAGTTATCATATTGCCACGTCCTTTTTCTTACAAATTATAACACATTTCATCAAAAAACACAAAACAATTTGTAAACTTTTTACCCTTATTTTACCTTATTTTTCCAGTCTAAAAAAAATATCGTTTTTTGTCAAAAAATTATTGACAAATACCTCTTTTGTGATTATTATATATATCACCAATTCGGTTTAGGCGAATTGGATGCTAGTATCACACTAGCCAACCCCTTTTTATTCTTTTTATTGAAGCCGTCCTCAGGGGGAACGGCTTCCTTTTTTTATTTAAAATTATCTTTTTATTTAGTAAAAATAATGATATACTATATAAGAATAGAGGTGCTAACATGCCTAATAAAATTATTAAAAGTTTAATTAATACTCTTATATTTATTGGTATATTCTTGTTATATGCTATATATCAAGAACTTATAGTAGAACTCCTAAAGCATATAGGATTTGATATTAATAAACTAGGAATTCATTATAAAAATATTTGCTTAATCATTATAGATATTTCACTAATAGCTATCACATATCTAATATATAGAAAAGAAAATAATATAGAACTTAGAAGATATGATAAAAACCTAGGAAAATATGCATCATTTGGACTTCTTATGTGGACAATTGGTATTATTCTAATGATTAGTACTAATCTAATTATTAGAAAGTTTTACCCAACAACCACTGCAGCAAACGAAGAAGCAGTACAGCAAATGCTTAAAACTTCTCCAATATATATGGCCTTCTCTGCTTGCATCTTTGCACCATTCATGGAAGAAATGATCTTTAGAAAGTGCATAAGAAAAATATTTAATAGTAATGTTCTATTTATAATAGTATCAGGATTATTATTTGGAATTGCCCATAACCTAGGAGTTTTAGGTAAACCTGATATGATATATATAATTCCTTATGCATTATTTGGTAGTATATTTGCTTATACTTACGCAAAAACAAAAAGTATTTTCGTCCCAATGACATTTCACTTTATTCATAACACCATACTTGTTGTTTTTTCACTTATTTCTATGGGGGTGATTAAATGAAATCAAGATATGAACAAAACGAGAAAAAAAGAAGATTAGAAAGAAGAGAAAGAAAAAGAGGTATAATTATAAAAATGATAATAGTTCTAGTTATTATATTAGTTTTACTTGCCATATGGGGAAAGTTTTGTGAACCTAATATACTTGCTGTAAATGATTTCAAATTAGAAAATGAAAAGATACCAGAAAGCTTTAATGGTTCCAAAATAGTACATTTCTCTGATTTACATTATGGTCTTTTAGATGAAAAAAGACTAAAAAAATTAGTAAATCAAATAAATGATTTAAAGCCAGATATCGTAGTTTTTACTGGAGATCTTATTGAAGAAGGATATTCTCTATCTGATAATGATACAAAGACATTAATCAAATATTTAAGTAAAATAAACTCTAAACTTGGAAAATATGCTATACTTGGAAACCACGATATAAAAAATGAAAACTTTGATAATATAATGTATGATTCAGCATTTAGAGTCCTAAAAAATAATTATGACACTATCTATAATGAAAAAAATGAACCTATCTTAATATATGGTTTTGATGACAGCTTAAATGGAAAGCCAAATCCAAAAGGATTAAAAGATAAAAGTATTAATAGTATAAATTATAGAATAGCGTTAATTCATGAACCTGACTATATTAATGAATTTATTTATGATTATGACATCTCTCTAGTTCTAGCAGGACACTCCCATGGTGGACAAGTAAAAATTCCTGGAATTAGGCCATTATTCTTACCTGAAGGATGTAAAAAGTATTATAAAAGTTATTATGAAGTTAATAATACTCCACTTTATATATCAAATGGTATCGGAGGTTCAATACTTGATTTTAGATTGTTTTCTATGCCAAGCATTAATGTTTATAGATTATACACAAAATAAAAAGAGCAAAAAAATGCTCTTTTTTAGTTTCTAAATTCAAACTCATAATCTAATATCTTAACAATATCACCTTGTTTAGCACCCATTTCTTCAAGACGATCATCAACACCAAGTTTAGTAAGTTTCTTAGCAAACTTCATAATAGCTTCATCTGAATTAAATTTATTCATTCTAAATAACTTTTCAATCTGTTTTCCTTTTAATACAAAGACATCACCATCTTTTTCAATTTCAAATGGTTCTTCTTTTTTGTATTTGTATAAAACATAATCTTCAAAGTTTTCTTCATCTTCAAGAGGAGTAACTTCTATTTTATCTAATAGATCTGCTATATGAACAAGCACCTTATCAAGTCCTTCATTATTTAAAGCTGATATAGAAAATATTTCTTTATCCTTAACTTTTTCTTTAAATTTAACTAGATTTTCTTTAGCGCCTTCCACATCCATTTTATTAGCAATAATTAATGATTTTTTATTCATAAGCTTTTCATCAAAGTCCTTAAGCTCTTTACAAATCTTTTGATAATCATCAAAAGGATCTCTTCCTTCAAAACCAGACATATCTATTACATGAGCAATAACTCTAGTTCTTTCAATATGCTTTAAGAACTTATCTCCAAGACCTTCTCCTAAAGATGCTCCTTCGATTAAACCAGGAAGATCAGCCACTGTAAAACTTCTACCATCAACAGTTTTAACTACTCCAAGATTTGGATTAAGTGTTGTAAAGTGATATGCTGCAATCTTTGGTTTAGAATTTGATATTTTTGATATTATTGTACTTTTACCAACACTAGGCATTCCAACAAGACCAACGTCTGCTAAGAGTTTTAGTTCAACTCTTAGATTTCTTTCTTCACCAGGTTCACCACGTTCTGAAAAGTTTGGAGCAGGATTAGTTTGCGTCCTAAAGGCAGTATTACCACGTCCGCCTCGTCCACCACGCGCAACAATACATTCCTCTCCGTGATTCTTTAAGTCACAAACAAGTAAATTAGTATCATTATCACGTACCACTGTTCCTGGAGGTACCTTTATAACTATATCTTTAGCACCTTTACCGTTTTTATTCTTACCTTCTCCGTTAGCGCCTCTTTCACCTTTTATAATTTTATTATAACGAAGATCAACAAGTGTACGAAGTCCCTCATCAACTTTAAATATAACATTAGACCCCTTACCACCATTTCCTCCGAAAGGCCCTCCAAGTTCTACATACTTTTCCCTACGAAATGCTGTACATCCATCTCCACCTGATCCTGCGATTACTTTTATATTAACTTCATCTACAAACATGATATCACCTCAAATTCATAAGAATTATATCAAAAAAAAAGAAAACAATCAATTGTTTTCTTGCTTAGCAATTATTTCAAAAACTCTTTTAGCTAAATTCTCATCAGTAACACTTTCAACAGTATCAACACCATCAACATTTTTTCTAGTTAAAAGCGAGAACTTACTACCATCCAAAGAAACAACATATAAATAATTAATATTATCCACTACTAAATCATTACAAATTAAATATTCTTCACCACTTAATTCAATAATCCTACTTTTATTCATTATTGTCTTCCCCCTTTAGTAGCACTTTCTACATAATTATTCTCTTTGTTCTCAATACTTACAACTTTTTTACGATCTTCCCTACTATTTTGATCGTAAACAATTATATTACCATTTTCATCATAATAAGCCATATAATCTTTTTCATTTTCACGAGCCTTTTCCCTAAGATCTTCAATTTGTTGTTCTGTCTCCATTTTTTGCGCTTGCATAGCATTCAAAGCATCTTGTTCGTCTTTCAGTTTTGCATCAGATTTTTGTATATTACTCCCAATATGAGCAGCGCCTGCCACAACAAATACTGCTAATCCAAAAGCTGCAATTCTTTTAGCTATTTCTTTTGATACTGACTTTGTTTCTACATCTTTTGGTGTTTCCGGTCTTTCGTATACTCTGGGATGTTGTTCCAAATAATACTCAAAAGATTTGTTAATATTTTGCATAAATTCATGATGTCTATTATCTATTTGTGATTGTATTTGTTTTTTTTCAGCATCTAAAGCTTGATTCAAAGTAGATTGTTCTTCTCTATACTTCCTATCTTCCGTGCTTCTTAGCAACGAATTATAATCACTAGGTTGATATTGATTTTGTTTAATATTACTATCTAATTCTATTTTTCCTAAAGAAACAGCTTCAAGATTACTATTAACACGATTCTTATAAGTATCCTCCCTAATTGTTTGTAATGCAATATCTGGAGCTTCTGCCCTTTTTTCACTATATTCACTTAATTCAGCAGGTGTTGGTTCTGCATTTGCAAAATCATCTTTTTTATTCCAATTTGTTTTTAATTCATCATACCCAAAATCTCTATTATCCATAACATAGCCTCCCTATCTAATAATATAATATCACATTTAACAATTTTTGTAAATTTTCACACTACTACTTTACTATTATCTGTAAACATATCCTTAGAGATATTTATATTATATACCTCATTTTCTTTAAAATCTCCTTTTAATTTTAGATATAAATAATTAGATGTATGACCATAATAATAATCATCTTTGTAAGTTTCAACTAATATTTGTTCATTTTTACCTATATTTTTTTCATAATATTTGCTTTCTAACCATTCAGAAAGTTTAAGTAATCTTTTTGCTCTTTCCTTCTTAGTAATTCCATCAACATGTCCACCCATTCTAGCAGCTTTAGTGCCGTTTCTTTTTGAATATGGAAAAACATGTATTTTAGCAAAATCTATTTCTTTACAAAATTCTAAACATTCTTCAAAATCATCATCAGTTTCATTTGGAAATCCCACAATAACATCAGTAGTAATAGATATATCAGGACGCACTTTTCTAATTCTATCTATTTGCCTCTTATACTCTTCCTTTGTATATTTTCTATTCATTAGCTTTAAAACATTACTACTTCCACTTTGAAGTGGTACATGTAAATGATTACATAATTTTTTATTTTCTAGAAGTTTAAAGAATTTATCATCAAGTTCAGTTATTTCTATTGAAGAAATCCTAAGTCTCTCTAGTCCAGGAATAGCAAGTATTTCCTCTATCAAATCTGAAAACTTAATACCTAAATCAATTCCATAACTACCCGTATGAATACCCGTTAAAACAATTTCTTTATATCCATTATTAACTAAAGTAGTTATTTCCCTTATAACAGAATCTTTATCTTTAGACCTACATCTTCCTCTTACAAAAGGAATGATACAGTATGCACAATAATTTTCACAACCATCCTGAATTTTAACAAATGCACGAGTTCTTGATTCAAAATGATTTATTTCCATATCCTCAAAAGGAACAGTCATAATATTATCTTTAGCTATTATTTGTTTACCAGTTTTTAAGTGTTCTTCAACATAATCTACTATATTAGATTTATTGTAATTACCAATCACTACATCAATACCCGTAAAGTCATAATCTTTAGCACTTTCTACAAAACACCCACACACTACAATACATGCATCTTTATTTTTAACACTATTTATTATTTTTCTATCTTTACGATCACTATTATTAGTAACAGTACAAGTATTTATTATATAAATATCGCATTCATCATCAAAATCACATATTTCATAACCACGATTTTTAAATAAACTAATTATAAATTCACTTTCATAAGTATTTACTTTACATCCTAAAGTATATATTCCTACCTTCATAGTATACTCCTTCCTAAACGCTACAATTATATCACAAAAATAAAAAAATTAGAATTAATCTAATTTATTCTTAAGCCTTTTAAGCTCCTTTAAAAAATCTTCAGTACGTTGTATTTCATCTTCTAAATCAGCCTGTTCAACATTTTTATTTAATTCTTTTAAAACATCATTTTGAGGCTTATCTTTACCACTATAAACTCCAAAAACAGGTGAAATAACATCAGAATTCTTAAATTTTTTATGTTCATCTTCAAAAACTGGATTATTAGTTTTAATGTTTTTTGAAGAATGATCTTCTTCAATTACATTTTGATCATCTTCATATTTTTTATATAATTCTTCAATAGTAATCGCAGCCTCTCCTTCATCTGCAAGAAGTTTATCATTTTTTTCATCTATATCATAAGAAGCCTTTATAAGCTCATCATAACTAATAATTGATTTTTCCTCTTGTTCCTCTTCAAAATGAGTATGATCTATCAAAGATGATGATTCTTGTTCATCAATTAACCTTTTAGTAACTTCTTCAAGTTTTTCTTTAGCTTCTTCCCTAGTATCTTTGTTCTCAACATAATATATTTCTTCATTCGTATTACTAGATACTTCTTGCTGTGATGGATCTTCTAAAAAATCTTCAGATTCATTATGATTTTCATCATCTTCAGAATGCATTAGCGTTTTTTTCTTATTAAAAGTTTGATTGTTTTTAATATTTGCTATTTGCTCTCTCATTATTTTTCTAGCATTCCTTTTTTCAAATAATATTATAAGAAATAGTGCAAACAAAATTATAACCACTATAGCTATCATTATATAAAAGTTTTCTTTTCCAAATTCATTAATAAACTCTTCCATCAAATTCACCTTTTCCATAAAATATTTTATCACGAAGGAAAGTGCTTTGACAATAATTCTCATCACAAATATTAAAATATTTTTATATAAACAACAAAAGCGTCTGATTTCACCATTAGTAATATCAAACGCATCTTTTATTTATACAATATTACTTCTGTCTTAAAAATTTTTCATATTTATCTATTTTCTTATCAGATAAATCAGTATCTCTAAGTTTCTCTATTAACTTCTTTTGTTCTCTAGAAATCTTTTTAGGAGTAACTACACTCATAATAACATAAAAGTCTCCATAACTATTATAATTTACATCTTTTATTCCTTTGCCCTTTATTCTGAGTTTATCACCAGAGTTAGTACCCGCAGGAATAGTAAGAGTTACTACTGAATTTAAAAGTTTAACATCCTTTTTAGTACCTAAAATAGCATCAGTTATAGTAATAGGAAGTTCCATATAAACATCATTACCAACTCTTTCATAAAATTCATGATCTTTTACATTAAATTCAATATATAAATCCCCATTTTCACCACCATTTGGTGAGGCTTCACCCATTTTAGAAAGTCTTATTCTATTACCGGTAGCAATTCCTTCCGGTACTTTAACATCTACATCTTTAACCTTTTTTACTCTTCCAGTACCACGACATTTTGAACAGATCCTATCATATGTTACACCTTCACCATTACACGACTTACAAGTGGTTTTTGTAAGAAAACTACCGAACAATGTACTTTGTTGCCCAGTAACAGTACCACTTCCATGACAATCTTCACAAGTATGTTCTCCAAAACCACCTTTACCATCACAATCACCGCATGTATCAGTAGTAGTTATTTCTATTTCTTTTACCGAACCAAGAGCAGCTTCCATAAAGGTAACATCCATTTGTAAAAGACTATCTCTACCTTTAGATTTTCTCCTTCCCCTTGAAGATGAAAATCCAAAGGAACTGCCCCCCATTCCAAAATCAAAAATATTATCAAATATATCTGAAAAATCGAATCCAGAAAAATCAAAACCACTAAAACCTTCAGCGCCCCCAGCACCATTATTATCAAATGCAGCATGTCCAAATTGATCATATTGTTTTCTTCTTCCTTCATCTGATAAAACAGCATATGCTTCTTGTGCTTCCTTAAACTTTTCTTCAGCACCAGGTTCTTTATTTACATCAGGGTGATACTTTTTAGCTAGACGTCTAAAGGCCATCTTTATATCTTTTTCACTAGCGTTCTTATCTACCCCGAGAACTTCATAATAATCACGTTTTGCCATATACTACCTCTTCCTAACTTATTATTTCTTTAAACTCCTTTAAAGTTTCCCTAAAAATTTCAAGAGCCTTATCTATCGTATTATCATTTGCTATATCAATACCTGTTTTTCTTAGTATTTCGAGAGGGAAATCATTTCCACCACTAGATAAGAATTTCATATAATTATCAAGTGCCCCTTCTTTTTTATCAAGAATATCACTTACTATTCTGCAGGCAACAGAAATACCTGTAGCATATTTATAAACATAAAAGCTCGTATAAAAATGTGGAATTCTAGCCCATTCAAGCTTTATTAAATCATCACTAACTGCAGCATCTGTAAAATACTTTTTATTTAAATCTAAATAGGTATCACATAAAAGTTCTTCAGTAAGTACTTCACCAGATTCTTCAAGATCATGTATCTTTAGTTCAAATTCTGCAAACATAGTTTGACGAATCAAAGTTGTTCTAAAGTTTTCAAGTAAATTATTTAAATAATATGCCTTTTCTTCCTTTGTTTCTGCATGAAGACTACAATATCTATTTAAAAATATTTCATTTACTGTAGATGCTATTTCTGCTAAAAAGATTGGATAACCAGAATCATGATATTCTTGATATTTATGAGAATAGAAACTATGCATAGAGTGTCCAAGTTCATGAGCAACAGTAGATACATCAGTAAACTTACCTTCAAAGTTTAAAAGTACATAAGGAAGTGTATCATATGATCCCCATGAATAAGCTCCGCTTCTTTTACCTTTATTGTTATATACGTCAATACAGCCACTTTCAAAAATACTCTTTAAATCATTAATATAAGTTTCTCCAAGAGGTTCTAAAGCTTTTAAAACTAATTCTTTTGCCTCTTCATAAGTAAACTTTTTAGAAATATTATCAACTAGTGGAGCATAAACATCATACATATGTACTTCGTCAAGACCAAGAATCTCTTTACGAAGTTTCATATAGTCTTCCATTATATCTAAATTATTATGAACTTTTTCTATTAAAGAATAATATAATTTTTTATCAATATTATCACTATATAAACTCATCTCAAGTGGACTATTATACTTTCTAGTATTAGATACAAAGAAATTACTTTTTACATTACCCTTTAATAAAGCAGCATAAGTTTGTTTAAAATCATTATATGCATTATATAAACTTTCAAAAGCATCGCGACGTACCCTTCTATCACGAGATTTTAAATAGGTAGAATAGTTAGTACCAGTAAGTTCTTGCTTCTTACCATCTTCATCTTTAATAAATCCAAACTTCATGTTTACATCATCAAGCATACGAAATGCATTTTCAGAAACAGAAAATACTTCCCCAAGACGAGCCATCATTTCTTCTTGTTCTAAAGAAAGTATATGATCTTTTTCTCTAAACAAATCTTTAAACATGAAATCATATTTTTTAAGTCCGTCATTCTCAGAAATATATTTTTCAACAAGTTCATAATCATTTCCAAGTAATTCTGGAGAATAAAATGCAAGAAGTTCTGATATTTCATCAGAAAGTCTATCTATCTTTCCTACAAGTTCTTCACTCTTAGCCACTGATTTATCTTCATCTGATTTCATATGTGCATAAACTATTAGTTTATCCATTATTCTCATTAAATCAAAATAATCATCAGTAGCCTTTAAAAGATTATCGCTACTTGAAGTAAGTTTTCCTTTATACTTTAGTAAATCATTTGCTTTTTCTTTTACAAGTTTCATATCTTTAGCAATTTCTTCATCACTTGAATATATCTTAGTTAAATCCCACTTATACTTATCATCTACTTCTTCTCTTTTCATTATTTTTGACATAGTTTCTCCTTATTTTATTTTTTTATAGGCGTTAAGCCTTACAATTAGTAAGGCTTATACTTCTTATTTTTCTTCAAAATCGGCTTCTTTTACTGTATCATCTTTAGCTTCAGTACTTTGTTCTGAACCTTCAGCGTTTTGCGCATTAACTTGTTCATATACTTTAGCTGCTAACTTATAAGTTACTTCTTGAAGTTCTTCGCATCTTTTCTTAATTTCATCAACTTCGTTCTTTTCCATAGCTTCTTTTAAAGCGTTAATCTTATCTTCAGCATCTTTTTTATCAGATTCTTCTACCTTATCTCCAAGATCTTTAATAGCTTTTTCAGTTTGGAAAATCATTTGTTCTGCATCATTTCTAGTATCTGCTTCTTCTTTTCTCTTTTCATCAGCTTCACGATTTGCTTCAGCTTCTTTCATCATCTTATCGATTTCTTCTTCAGTAAGTGATGTATTTGATGTGATTGTAATTGATTGTTCTTTATTTGTTCCAAGGTCTTTTGCAGTAACATGTACTATACCATTTGCATCTATATCAAATTTAACTTCAATTTGAGGAACTCCCCTAGGTGCTGGCGGAATATTTGTAAGTTGGAATCTACCAAGCGTTTTATTATCCATTGCCATAGGACGTTCTCCTTGAAGAACATGAATATCTACTGCAGGTTGATTATCTGCTGCTGTTGAGAATACTTGTGATTTACTTGTTGGAATTGTTGTATTTCTTGGAATAAGTACTGTCATAACATTGCCTAATGTTTCAATACCAAGAGATAGTGGTGTAACATCAAGTAGTACTATATCATTAACATCACCAGTAAGTACTCCACCTTGAATTGCAGCACCCATAGCTACGACTTCATCTGGATTAACACTCTTATTTGGTTCTTTTCCAAGTTCGTTTTTAATTAAGTCTTGAACCATAGGAATACGAGTAGATCCTCCTACTAAAATAACTTGGTCAATATCTTCCTTTTTCATACCTGCATCTTTTAAGGCATTTCTAACTGGTGTAAGTGTTGATTCTACTAAATCTCTAATTAAATCTTCAAATTTAGCACGAGAAAGACTCATATTTAAATGAAGTGGCCCATCTTCTCCTTGAGTAATAAATGGACAAGATATTTCAGTACTTGTTACTCCAGATAAATCTTTTTTAGCTTTTTCAGCAGCTTCTTTTAATCTTTGCATTGCCATTTTATCTTTAGATAAATCAACACCGTTTTCTTTCTTAAATTCAGATACTAAGTATTTAACAATAATTTCATCAAAGTCATCACCACCTAAATGGTTATTACCATTTGTAGCTTTAACTTCAAATACCCCTTCACCTAGCTCTAGAATAGAAACATCGAATGTTCCCCCACCTAAGTCGTATACAAGAATTGTTTGCATTTTATCTTGTTTATCCAAACCATATGCAAGTGATGCAGCAGTTGGTTCATTAATAATTCTTTCTACTTCAAGCCCTGCTATCTTACCTGCATTTTTAGTTGCTTGTCTTTGTGCATCATTAAAGTACGCTGGAACTGTAATTACTGCTTTAGTTACTTTTTCACCAAGATAAGCTTCTGCGCTTGCTTTAAGATCACCAAGAATCATTGCAGATATTTCTTCTGGTGAATACTTTTTACCATCAAGTTCTACCTTTTCTTTTGTACCCATAAGTCTCTTAATACTTCTAACTGTATTAGGGTTGGTTTCAGCTTGACGTTTAGCAACATCTCCTACTAACTTTTCTCCTTTTTTAAAAGATACTATTGAAGGTGTAGTTCTATTACCTTCTGGATTTGGGATTACTTTAGCTTCCCCTGCTTCTAAGACTGCCACACAACTATTAGTTGTACCTAAGTCTATACCTATTATTTTACTCATAAAATCTCCTTCTTTCTTACTCATTTATTATAACCATTGCTGGTCTTAAAACTTTGTCTTTATATGTATATCCCTTTTGATATACTTCCAAAACTATTCCAGATTCTTTAGATTCATCTTTTCTCATACTTATTGACTGATGATATACTGGATCAAACTCTTTATCAAGAGCCTCTATTTCCTTTACATCATTTGAAGCAAGTATATCCTTTATTTGATTATAAATAAGTCTAAAACCTTCTAAATAGTTTTTTAAATCATCAGATACTTCATTATTAATAACTCTTTCAAAGTTATCAAGTACTGGAAGTAATGACATAATAATATCAGCATTTGCATATTTAAGTAAATTTGATACTTCTTCATCTTTTCTTTTTCTGTAATTAATTAAATCAGCCTTGGCTCGAAGTGTCTCTTCCTCTAAAAGTTTTACTTTTTGTTCTAATTCTTCAAGGTGTTTATTCTTCTTAACTTTCTTTCCTTTTTTTTCTTCAGTTTCTACAGTTTCAATATTTTCTTTTTCCATAACATCTCCTATTTATTATTTAAATTATCCTTAATATAATTAAGAAGTGAAACAACTTTTGAATATTCCATTCTTTTAGGCCCTATTATAGCAATAGTACCTTCATCATTTTCTGTTTTATACTTTGTTTTTATAATAGTTACATCATCATCTACATTTGATTCATTACCAATATAAATATTGATGTCTTTATCATCTTTTTCAATAGATTTCAAAAGGTTTTCATCATCTAATTTATTAAAGACTTTTTTAATCTTTTCTACATTATTAAACTCTGGCTGATTAAGAATCTTTGTTCTACCAACAAAAGAAACATCATTATTAATAGCAAACTCGTTAAAAACATCATAGAAAGCATTATATAAAGCCTCATGTTGTTTTACATACCTATTAATTATAGGTTTTATTTCAAATTCCAATTTTTCTTTTATTTCATTTATTGGAGTACCTACAATTAACTTATTGATAAGTTCAACAGTTTTACTTACTTCATCAAGTGATACATCTAAATTTTCCATTTGTCTATGTTCTATATGACCTTTATCAGTGACAATTATAGCTACTAATCTTTTATCATCAAGTGGTAAAACTTCAACCTTTTGTAACCTGTTCTCATTCGACTGAGAACCAAGAACCACAGAAGTATAATCTGTAAGCTCTGAAACAATCTCTAGACTTCTTCTAACAACCTCATTAATGGCAAGTTTATTGTTACTAAATATAGTCTGCAGTTTTAACATTTCTTCACCAGTCATTTCCTTAGGTTTCATTAAATTATCAACATAATATCGATAACCATTCTCACTAGGAACACGACCAGAAGAAATATGAGTTTTCTCTAAAAAACCTTCATTCTCTAAAACCGCCATTTCATTTCTAACAGTCGCAGAAGAACAACCAAGTTCATCACAAATAAGTTTAGAGCCAACTGGAGTAACACTTTTAACATACTCACGAATAATTATTTCTAGAACTTTCTCTTGCCTAGTTGTTAACATACAAACACCTCTATTAGCACTAAAATATCTCAAGTGCTAACTACATTATAATAGTATGCTTTAGCAATGTCAAGATATGAGTGCTAATTTTTTTAAAAAAAACAGTCAACATCAAGTTTGACGTTGACTGATCACAGTATCTACACCCACTATTTGCCAAAAAGCCCATAAATCTTAATCACTTATTCATATCTAGAGAACCTTTAACAAATACTATTCATTTTTTAAAAATCGTCAAGATTAACATCGCTTTCAATTTTTATTTTTCTATTACTATTTCTACTTTTTATAAATAAAAATACAATTATTAATAAACCTAACACAGATATACTAATTATTAATAAACCATTGTTCGACTCCATAGCACGATCTGGAACTACATCTGAATCATCATATGAAGGAATATACTCATCAGTCCTAGCAACTGGTGGTAATACATTTAAATTAGGATCAATTCTTCCGATTTCTATCCCGATATAAGCACTTTTTCTAACATCATCCCAAATATGTTTACCATCACTAGTAACTATATTAGAGTTACTTGTGATAACATCAATATCAGAATCAATAGTTATAATAATATTATCAGCATGATCAATACACTTAAATTCCGGAATAGCATAAAATGACATTTCATATCCATCGTTATCAAATCCAATTTCTTTAAAGCAACTTTTTAAAAGCATATTATTGTTAACATCAATACTATCATAATCATGAGACAAAACAACTATATAATAATCACCTTGATCCTTTATCGTTTTATCATATTTGATCATATTATTAAAATAAATATCGTTATGAAGTATAGACATTAAATATTCATTTGAAGTATTTCGCTCAATTTTATAAACAATATTTTCATGAAGTTTTTCATTCATATCAACCTTCAAATTATAATTAATGGTACTAGCATTTATATTAGATATATAACACAAAAGCATTAATATAAAGATTTTCACGTATTTCATAATGATATCACCCCTATTATATTGCTACTGCAGTATGTGAATTAGTACACAAAACATCTCCACGACGAACATCTTTCGTACTTTTCATTTTAGATTTATCAGTAATTATTATAAAATTATTATTTTTCTTTAAAAGGCTTTGCATTGTAGGATTACTATCAGCATAAACAAGTTTTGGAAATTCTATTCCCGCTGCATTTATACAAACAGACGCTACAGATGAACACGTTGTTTCAACGTCATTTGTAATCGATGGAATATTCCAATTCTTTTTCTTAGCCTCCTCATAAAGTGAAGTTCTGTCAGCCTGATCATATCCAATATGATTATTTTTAGCACAATCTTCCATACATCTAGCAATTATTTCAGCCTTTGAGGGATCTTTTGGTCTTGCTAATAAAACCCATCCACTCCCACGGAAACCACCAGTCCTGACTTCTGTACCAGTTTGATCACCTGCTTTATTGTTTCTAAGTCCTCTTTCACCACCTGTTGCTTCTGCGATACCGCTTGCTTTTTTATATTGAGTAGCAAAAACATTAGAATAGTAACCTTTTGTTGTGCCACCATTACCTTGTTTTTTTCTATTCTCGCGTATTTGTGCATATATTTTTTTGACCTTTTCATCCAATTCTTTTTTAGCTTGTTCAGTTTTAGCTTTTTTTGCATCTTGCTCTAATTTGTTAGCTTCTGCAAGTGACTGTACATTATCATTGTTAGCCATATCATAGCATGAAGAAAAATTAGTACTATCTCCTAAAAGAGACATAACTCCATTCACTATAACAGGTACTAAAAATACTATTATTGCATACATAATTCTTTTAATTGCTATTGCTTTTACCTTATTCATTTTTTCAGAGTCGCTTTCAATTGTTGCTTTAGTAAAATCTATTGTTAAAAATAGTAATAATAATATTGGCACTGCAACACATATTATTTTTAAAAGATTCTTTATAAATAGAATAACCCCTAATATACTTAAATCATTACATACATCTAATATATTCATTTTTATCACCTTTACTATATATAATTTACATCCCTCTTCCAAAAATATTTAATATTAAATATCCTTGGAAGAGAAAATAAACATTTTCTCTTATACCCTTTTATATCTTTTATAAATCAAGTAACTACCGCCACCTACTAAAAGAACACCAAATATTATTCCAGAAATAGCAATGACACTACCAACATTATCAATCCATATTGGTTTATCAAGTGGATTTTTAAGTTCATCCAAAGTTATTGAAGATGATCCAACATATTCTAAACTAGCTTTGTTTTTAACTTCATCCACATCTCCTAATACTAATGCCTCATAAGTAAGTTCATGATAAACGTTCGCATCAGTAGTATCTGTAGGAACACTTGCCTTTTCAAATACTAAAGTCGTATTAAAATTATCATCTCTATTTTTAGATTTATATTGAATAGGCTCATTATCCCATTTAGCAGATCCTTCAACATATTCAAGTCCAGTACTCAAAGTATCAGTAATTTTAATTGTTTTTGCAGTAGGATAAGTATTAACATATCTAATACTATATTTTATAACATTATTCTCTTTTACCTTAGCACCATTCTTACCATATAAAGTATCAGCTGCATAAGCTTTTTTTGGTACAGGATTTCTAAGTTCTTTTAAATTAGCTATTGGATCAAGTTCATATTTTACTGTTGCTTTGTTTTTTACCTGAAGTGTAGTTCCTGTTACTTTAGTTTGATAGGTTAATACCTCTGTTAAACCAGCACCAACAGCATTTCTTGTCCATACTAAAGTTGTAGATCCATCTGCATTATTTGTTTTTGTTGGACTAACTGCTGTACTTCCTATCTTAGCAGATCCATCAACATATGTTAAACCTTTACTAATAATATCCGTAACTATTATTTTTTGTGCTTCTTTTTTAGGATTAGCATAAGTTATGCTATATTTAATAATGTTATCTTTCTTTACAGCTGATCCATTAGCTCCTGTTGGAGTATCAGCTGCATATTCCTTTTTAGGAATTGGGTTTTTAAGTGGATCTGGAGTATAAGTATCAGTTCCCACTTTAACAGTAACACCATTATTAACTAGTACATCCGCAGAATTAGTAACCTTAGCAGAATATGTCATTTCTGCAGTAGTATCTTTAGCAAGTTCTACATTCCATACTAAAGTAGTAGAACCATCTGCATTAGTAGTCTTTGTAGGATTACCTAAAGTAGAAGAACCATTTACATATTCTAAGCCTTTACTAATCTTATCTGTAATTGTTACCATTTTACTATCAGTTTGACTAACATTAGTATAAGTTATTTTATAAGTAATTGTATCTCCTACTTTTACTACAGTACGAGATTCACCAGTAGTGTTACTATTGTATTCCTTTTTTGGTACTGCTGTAACTGCACTATTATAAAAAGTTCCCCTAGCACGATTTATTTTATTTCTAATCATACCATCAACAGGTCTTGCAGGAGTATAAACTCTTGTAATTGAAGATCCTTCAAAAAGTTCTGTAAACGATACTGCAGGATTATAATAACCATCATATTTTTTATTTTCGCTTTCATAAATAAAGTCTGCACTATCAATTTTAGAAACTTTTAATTTTACACCTGTAGCAGTGTAATAACCTTTATTATTATCTAGAATATGAACACCTTGATATTTATCAAGATCCCAATAAGTAGTATAACCTCTTACAGATACAGCAGTTGTTGTACCACTTTTATAAAAATCATATTTTAGTTTTACCCAATCAAGATTCATTGCATATATTCCTAGTTTTTCATATGAACTATCAAGAAAAGAAATAAATGGTGCATAATCATTATAGTAAAAATCTCCAGAAGTTACAGCAAAATCTACTACTGTTACTTTTACATCAATGGATTGGTTATTATATCTACCAACATTCTTATATGTTGCCGAAAAACTATTTTTAATACCATTAACAGCTTTACTTATATATTGAGTTTTATTTAATAATTGTTCTAACTCAACATTATCTTCATTGCTTTCACCAGTCTTTGCTCTCCATTTGCTTACCTCAGCAGCAGATAAAGCCTGAGCTCCTGTTACAGTAACACTATCATAATTTTTACCTAGTTCAAAACTATATTCACTTGGTATAACTTTATTAACATTAGCACTTGCTGATAAATTGCTACCATTTCTCCCTGTATTAAAGTATTGAGCAGTAGTAGCGGCTTTTACATCCTGAAATATAAATATTAAAGCAACAATTACTACCGATAATAGTATACCTCGTACCAATCTATTATTTTTCATTTACTTTACCTTCTTTCTTAATTTCAACTTTATATCTTCTATAAATAGTATAACCACCACCACAAACAAGTGCGATTCCGAATACTATTCCACTAAGTTTCAAAAAGCTTCCTGTATCAGGAACTCTTATTTTTATATTAACGGGATTTTTTAATTCGTTTAACTTCATAGTTATCTTATCACCATATTGTATAGAAGCCTTGTTTTTAACAGTTCTTGTATTACCAATTACAGATACCATATAAGTAATTTCTTCTTCAGTGCCTTGAGAAATATCTCTATTCCAAACAAGAGTAGTTGTACCATTATTATTTTTGGTAACCAAAGGATCAACTGTATCGCTTCCAATTTTAGCAGAACCATTTACAAAATTAAGGCCCTTACTAAGAGTATCAGTTATTGTAACAGTATTGATATTAGAATATGTATTAGCATACTTTATACTATATTTTATCGTGTTGCCTTCTTTTACAGTACGACCACCTTTACCATAAGGAGTATCAGATGCATAACTCTTAGTAGGAAGAGGATTTATTAGTTCATTTAAGTCAAAGCTATTCTTATTTTCATATTTTATACTAGCTTTATTTTTAACTTTAGTTACGCCTCCTACTACTTTAACCATATATGTTAAATTAGTTTTTTGTAAAGAACCTAGCTTAGAACTCCATACAAGAGTTGTAGTACCATCCTCATTTTTTGTCACTTTAGGTTTCAAAGATTCTTTACCAATCTTTGCAGAATTTTTAACATACTCAAGTCCTTTACTAATTACATCAGTAATAACTATTGTCTGTTCTTTTTTCAAAGGATTAGCATATTTAATATTATATCTTATATTATCATCTTTTTTTACCGGCAACCCATCCTTACCACTTGGCGTTCCTTCAGCATAATTCTTAGTAGGAATAGGATTATAAAGTGGATCAAGAATATATTCACGATCTTCCACATCTACTATTACTTTATTATTTACAAGTACGTCTTCATCACTTGATACCTTAGCAGAATATGTCATATAATCTGTACTATCTTTAGCAAGCTCTGTTATCCACATAAGTGTTGTTGTTCCGTCACTATTTTTTGTTATTTTAGGATCTCCTAGCTTAGATGAACCCTTAACGTAAGTTAGTCCCTTAGATAAAGTATCAATAATTACGATATCCGCACTATGTTCTTGATTAACATTTGTATAAAAAACTTTATATTTTATAACATCATTTAATCTAACGGCATCATGAGCTTTTCCTGATGGTGTATCAGGCGCATATTCCTTTCTAGGAACAGCAGTAACACTACTATTAACAAACATACCCCTAGCACGATTTATTTTATTTCTAATCATACCATCAACAGGTCTTGCAGGAGTATATACTCTAGTAATAGAAGTCCCCTCGAAAAGTTCTGTAAATGATACAGCAGGATTATACTTACCAGTATAATCAGTATTTTTATAATCATAAACAAAAGGTGCACCATTTAAATTATTTACTTTTAACTTATTACCATTACTTATATATATTCCTTTATTATTATCAAGTATATGAACCCCTTGCCAGTTATCCATATCCCAGTATGTTGTATACCCTTTTACATTTATAGAATTAGTAGTTCCACTTTCAAAAAATTCATATTTCAAAGAAATCCAGTCAATATTCATTACATAAACCCCAGTTTTATAAAAAGGGTTATCAAGAAAAGCAATAAAAGGTGCATAGTTTTTATAATAAAAATCTCCAGATGTAACAGCAAAATCTACTACTGTCACCTTTACATCAACACTGGTTCCATCATATTCCCCAGCATCTTTATAAGTAGCAGAAAAACTATTTTTTATAGAATCTGTAGCTTTGCTAACCATATTAGTCTTACTCATAAAGATATCAATATAATCATCAGCTTCACCTGGCTTAGACTTCCATTTACTAATCTCAGATGCACTAAGTGGAGAATTGCCCTCGATTACAACACTATCGTATCCACCACCAAGGGCAAAATTATAATCACTAGATATTGGCTTATTCACATAAACATTATTATATGTAGAAAGCTCTTGTCCATTTCTTCCTGAATAAAAATACTCTTCTGTAGTAGCAACACCACTTGCATTCACTTCCATTATTCCGCATAAAGCAAGTACGAAGATAACTAACCAAACAGCCTTATTAAATTTTAAAACTCTCATATTATGTATACCTCCTTATATGTTTTCTCTTGTAAATTGTATATCCTCCAAATCCTACAAGTACAAGTCCTGCAATTG
>CADBUX010000021.1 GCA_902797995.1 uncultured Erysipelotrichaceae bacterium
AAAATGAAATAGTTAATGTATTAAATTTAAATGAGGAGAAAAAATTATGAAAAAGGTTGAGTTATTAGCGCCTGCTGGAAGTTTAGAGAAAGCTAAAATTGCATTTATGTATGGAGCTGATGCTGTATATGCAGGAACATCTAAACTTTCACTCAGAACCAGAGCAGAAATAAATAGTGATACTCTAGCTGAAACAATAATATATGCCCATAGTATAGGTAAAAAAGTATATGTCGCATTAAATATTTATGCTATGGATGAAGATTATGCTGAAATTGAAAGCGAAGTAAAAAGACTAGATAAATTAGGGGCAGATGCTATAATTGCAAGTGATGTTGGAGTTATAAATACTATAAAAAAAATAGCGCCTAATATGGAGATACATGTATCTACACAGGCGCATAATTGTAGTAATGAGTGCGTGCGTTTTTGGGAAAAACTCGGTGTAAAGAGAGTTGTTCTTGCTAGAGAACTATCTTTAGAAGAAATAAAAAATATTTCTACTTCTTTAGAACTTGAAGCATTTATCCACGGTGCTTTATGTATTAGTTATTCTGGACAATGTCTAATATCTTCTAGATTGTTTGGAAGAAGTGGTAATCGTGGTGAATGTGCTCAGGTTTGTAGATTTTTGTTTGATATGTATAAAGGTGATAAGAAAGAGTCTTCTGGATATTTACTTAGCACTAAGGATTTATTTACTGGGTCTATGATTAGTGATTTGATAAATGCTGGAATTTCTTCTTTAAAAATAGAGGGAAGAATGAAATCAAAGTACTATGTTGGAGTAGTTACTAGGTTTTATAGAAAGCTTATTGATATGTACTATTCAGGAGAAAAGCTTACTTTTAGTGAAGATGATTATAAAGATTTATTAACTGTTTATAATAGAGAGTTTACTTGTGGTTTTTTAGGTGATGAAAAGAATATTGTTAATAGTAGGACATGTAATCATCAAGGATCGATGCTTGGAGAAGTTATTAATTGTGGGAAAAGAATTAAGATAAAGCTATTTTCTAGTGTTACGCAAGGCGATGGAATTCGTTTTTCTAATGGAGAAGGAATGATCTGTAATTATATTTATGATGAAAAAGGTCTTCTTATTAATAGTGCATCTTCTAAAGATATAGTTTATGTTGATAATAAAGTTAATTTGAAAGAAACTGGTTTTGTTTATAAGACTCTTGATGTAGTTCTAGGTAAAAGAATAGATGATTTACCAGATAAGAAAATTCCTGTTAGATTTAAATTTAATGCTTTTGTAGGAAAGCCTGTTTCTATGTCTATTATGTGTGATGGTGATGAAATAAGCTTATCATCTGGAATGACCGAATCTTCAATTAATAGTCCTATAAGTAAAGAACAAATTATAGCTAGGCTTTCTAAACTTGGAGATACTCCGTTTGTTATGGAGGATTGTGATATTATGCTAGATGATAATATTTTTGTTCCTGTTAAAGTGATAAATGAACTTAGAAGAAAGCTTGTTTCTAAACTTATTACTTTAAGGGAGAATAAATCTTATGATAAAGTTTTGGGTAACGAAAATATTTCTTCTTTTAAAAATGAGATTACTGAAGGATTTAGTTTTTTAGTTAGGACTGAAGATCAGATTAAAGCACTTCTTTCTAAAGATGTTAATATCTATGTTGATAATTATAACTTATATAAAAAGTATAAGGGTGATAATATTTTTTATAGACCTTTAAGGGCTAGTCATGATAATAGAGAATGCTCTAAATGTTTGGTTACTAATAATGGTTATTTAAATAATTCTTATAAAGATTCTGTTTCTGATATTTATATGAATGTATTTAATAGTCTTAGTTTAGTTTTTTATTCTAAATATGTTTCAAAAGTAGGACTTTCTCCGGAACTTAGTAATTATGATATTAGTGAACTTATTTCTTCTTTTAATAATAGATTTGGATTTCTTCCTAATGTAGAGGTTTTAATATATGGAAAACCTGAACTTATGATTATGAAGTATTGTCCTATTAGAAAAGATGTTTCTGATAAATGTTCTTTATGTATTTCTAATAACTATTATTTAGATGATAGAAAAGGCAATAGATATAGACTATATAGAGATTCTTCACATAAAGTTAGAGTGATAGACTCTCAAAATATTGATAAGATATCTGATATTTCATATTTAAAAAGTATTGGTGTTACTAATTTTAGAATTGATCTACTTGATGAATCTTATGATGAAGTTATATCTATTTTAGATAAATTATCTTGTATTTAAATCTTTTTGTTTTTATGATATACTTTTTTTAAGAGGTGGTATTATGAATAGTACTTCAGATATAAAAAGGAGACTTGCTAAGATTCAGGGAAATTTTAATCCTGAAAAAAATACTTATAAGGTAATTGATCATGTTGTAAATACTAAACTTAGTTCTTTTGAAATGCTGATGGAGCTTTCTAAGATAAGGGGTGTTAGTAAGTATCCAAATGATGTAAAAAGAGAATATATTTCTATTGTTAATGATTTGAAAGAGATTATTGTAGCTGAGAGAAAAGCAGAACATAAAAGAAAGCAAGAAGAAAGTACTAGACAATTGAAAGATTTGATAGATAGACTTGAAAGAAGAAAAGATTTACAGACTGAAAAACTTAAAAGTGTTGTTACTGAAGATGATTCATCTGTGGAGGTTTTAGAAGAAAGTCCTAAGATTGAACTATATAATAAAGAGGATTTAGATTCTGATGCTATTCAAATTAATAGTAAAGTTGTAGAAGATGACAGTGATGATTCTGATATAGAGGATACTGATAGTAAAAGTAAAATTAATTTATTTCTTTTGATTGGTTTAATTACTATTATTGTGATAAATGTTTTAATCTTACTGTTTTACTAGGAGGCTAATATGGATAAAGTGATTAATGGGAAACTTTTACGAGAAGAAAAACTTGCTTTGTTTAGTGAAAAGATTAAAAGCATTCCTGATAAACTAAAACTTGTTGTTATTCAAGTTGGTGAAAATGCTGCGAGTGATGTTTATGTTAGAAACAAAAGAAATGTTTGTGAGAGAGTTGGAATTTTATTTAAGCATTTAAAATATGATTCTATTACAGAAGATGAACTTGTTTCGGTTATATCTGGTTTAAATAATGATTCTAGTGTTACTGGTATACTTGTTCAACTTCCTCTTCCAGAAGGAATTAATACTGAAAATGTCATTAATTCTATTTCTCCTTTAAAGGATGTTGATGGATTAACTATCAAGAACGTTGGTGCCTTGTTTTCTGGAAAGCCTCGACTTGTTCCTTGTACAGCGCTCGGAGTAATGTCAATTCTTGATAACATAGATGCTAATTTGGAAGGCTCTAACGTAGTTGTTGTTGGAAGAAGTAAACTTGTTGGACTTCCTCTTGTTGCTCTTCTTTTAAGGGAAAATGCTACAGTTACGGTTTGTCATTCTAAGACAGTTAATTTAAAAGAAAAAACTTCTCAAGCTGATATTTTGATTGTTGCTGTTGGTAATAAAGAATTTATTAAAGGTGATTTTGTTAAGAAAGATGCTATTGTTATTGATGTAGGTATTAATAGAGATTCTGGTAAGTTATATGGAGATTGTGCTTTTGATGAGGTAGTAGGTAAATGCAAATATATAACTCCAGTTCCTGGAGGAGTTGGACCTTTAACAATTACTTATCTTATTAATAATGTTATTGAAGCATATCATTTGCAAAAAAAAGATTAAATATATAATTATTACTTGAAATATTTTTGTTTATATTTTATAATTAATTTGCACCTTTTTGGTGCATGCTGGAGTGATACTCAAGAGGCTGAAGAGGCGCCCCTGCTAAGGGTGTAGGTCGGGTAACTGGCGCGAGGGTTCAAATCCCTCTCACTCCGCCATTTTTGTATACTTAAGAGTTTTATGCTCTTTTTTTTATTTTTGTTTTTAAAAGTAATTTTTTATGATATAATTTATGGTGTGATGAACTATGAAGGGATTTAGCAAAGTAGAGTTAGTATGTGCAATTATATTTTTTATTAGTGCTTTTTCGTGTGGAATATGGTTTCTTATGTATTCCTATTTTGCCGTTCCTGAAATTAGTTTAATTGGTGATAAAGAAGTTCTTGTAAAACTTGGTGGCACTTATGATGAAAAAGGTGCTAAAGCTTCTCTTAATAATGAGGATATATCTGATAGTATAAAGATTGAAAGCAAACTTGATACTAGTAAAGTTGGTGATTATGTTATTACATATTCTGTTACTAATACTAAGGGAAGACAAGAACGTAGTGTTACAAGAAATGTAAAGATTCGTGACGATATAAATCCTGTTTTAAAGCTTAAAGGTGATTCTCCTTACAAAGTTCAGTTTGGTAGTGAATATAAAGATCCTGGATATACTGCTACTGATAATTATGATGGCGACATAACTAAGAAAGTTAAGATAACTGGTGAAGTGAATACTCATGAAATAGGTATTTATAAATTATATTATACTGCTACTGATTCTTCGGAAAATAGTGTTACTAAAATTAGAACAGTTGAAGTTGTCGATACTACTGCTCCGAAGCTTACTCTAATTGGCAAGAAGAAAGTAACTATTAAGTTAGGTGCCAATTATAAAGATGAAGGATGTAAGGCTTATGATGAATATGATGGTGATATCAGCGATAAGGTAAAAGTAAGCAATAATATTAAGAATAAAATTGCAGGAGTTTATAAATCTACATGTTCTGTTACTGATTCTTTTGGTAATAAATCTTCAATTAGTAGAACAGTTCAAGTTGGTACTCAAGCTGATATAGATAGTCAAAATTATATACTTGTATCTATAAGTGATCAAGCATTATGGTTTTATAGACATGGAAAACTACAACTATCATCTAGCGTTGTTACAGGTATGTATGGTATACATGATACACCAAGAGGGTCTTTTAGAATTCAGGGAAAGGCTCAAAGTATATACTTAACGGGGCCTGACTATAGAAGTTTTGTTAATTATTGGATGCCTATATATGGTGATATAGGACTTCATGATGCTACATGGAGAAGTTCGTTTGGTGGTGCTATTTATCGTGGTGGTGGTTCTCATGGCTGCATAAATCTTCCTTACTGGGCTGCTCAAAGTATTTATTATAATGCTCCGACTGGAATTTTGGTACGAGTTGTTTAGCAAATAGTAGTTATTGTTTTACTGTTTGCTTTTTGTTTGTAATTTTGATTAAAAATGTTCATAATATTTATTAGATTTGATGGTATTTGATACTTTTTTGTGATATAATTTGGTTAGTTGAGTGTGAAAACTATGTAGGGTGGGTGATTGTTGTGAAGGTTTGTAAAAAGTGTAAAGGTCATGTTGCTAATAAAACTAGAATTTGTAAGTATTGCGGTGCGGATGTTAGTAAGGCTAAGATCATAAAGAATGTAAATAATACTAATAAGTATAGTGACAAGAAAAAAGTTAACAAGAGTAAAACTCCTAATGTAATTGTTGCCCCTAAAAAACAACCTGATCGTCATGTGAAAACAGAAAAACAAAATGTTGTTTTTGATAAGATAAATAAAATTAAAAATATAAGTTTTACTAAACTATCTTCTTTGAAAAAACGATTTGTTAGAAAGAATGATATTAATGAAAACAAAAGTGTTACTTTTTACTTTGAAAAAATTGTTAAAAGTGTTTTGATTATAAAAAACAAGTCAATAGAAGTTTTAAAGTTTTTAAAATTATGGTCTTATAAAGGTATTTTAAAACTTGGAAGTTTTTTAAAATGGTTGTTTTGTACTTTTGATAGAATACTAGATTTTATTAGTGAGATAATTGCTATTGTTATTACTAAGTTATGTAAATTTGGAAATATTTTTGTTACTTTTATATTTAGTAAATTGTTTTGGATTTTAAGAACTACTATTATTTTTATAAAAAATGTAATAGTTGTATCTTGCAGAGGTTTTGTTAAGATTGTACGTATTTTAGGAAATAAGATTAAAGCTTTTGTTTTATTGATAAAATCCGGTTTTCAAAAGGTTACCTTGGTTATTTCTTCAGCTTCTTTAGAACGTAAACGTGTTAGAAAGCAAAAAAAACAGGAAAAGCTTAATAATAGGATTATTGTTAGAGAGAATAAAACAAATAATAAACATACTAACAATGATAGAAATTTACGCATTTTAAAACCAGTTTTAATTATATCTTTTGTTTTAGTGTTTTTAGGAACTGCTTCGTATATTGGTATAAATGTTTATAGTAATTTTAAAGGTACTACTGATGCTGTAGTTGTGAGCGAAAAGGCTACTAGAGAGAAAATATTTGCTATGAATGATGTTATTACTTATAATGGGGTTGATTATAAAATAGTCAAAGTTGAAACATCAAATGGAAATAGTTATAAATCTCCAAAGGAAGGCAATCAGTTTTTAATAGTTACTGTTTATATAAAAAACAATACTAATGATAAGGTTCCATATAGTTATGAAAATTGGACTATGTCAAATAGTAAGGGAGAAGAGAAAAAAAGAATATTTACTTCAATAAACGTTAATAATGCTCTTTATTCAGGAGAGTTAGTTATCGGTGGTATTAAGACTGGTTCTATGGTCTTTGAGCAACCTATTAATGACTCTAAATTAATACTTAATTTTTATGATTTGAAAAAAGATGATAATGGTAATGATATCATAGATGATGCAAAAAGAGAGTTTTCTGTTAGTGTTAAAGTTCCTTCTGGGGATGATAAGAATTCTAATAATGACTCTGATGTTAAAGTTATGCAAACTACTGATAAGATTAAGAATTGAAAATTTTAATTATTTGTTAAAATTTCAATTCTTTTGTTTGTTTTTTTATCTAATATATGATAATATAGTATTATCATAGGGGTGGCTATGTATGAACAAAGCGAGTAGTATTTTTAGTAAATTTTTGGCCTGTATTTTTGCAAGTTTTTTTGCTTTGTTTTTTTTGATTATTATTTGCATTTTTCTATTTAGAAGTATGTTTACCTATGATAATGTTTTTAAATATATAAGTGAGGCAAAAGTATTTGATTCTGAGTCTTATGAAATTTTATCTAGTGGTAGTTCTAAAACTTTGAGAGATGCTATTCATAAAGATTTGTTAGTTATAGGTATTCCTGAGTCTGTTACTGATGATGTTCTTGATAGTAAAGAGGTTAATAAAGCTTTAACAGATTATATATATTCATATTATAATTATATTTTATATAACACACAAAGAGTTTCTTTTGATGAAAATAAAGTTATTTTGACTGTTCAGAACAAGTATTTAACTAGTCAGGGTAAAACTTTAAGTGATGAGCAATTAAGTAAGTTTCAACATTATTTGAAATCATCAATTAGTAAACTTGATAGTGGACTTTTTAGTGATTCAGAGCTTAATGAGGTTTTAAATTTAAATATTGTTAGGATGCTTGCTTCAGCTTTAAATTCTAGTTATGTTATTTTGCTTTTTGAGATTTGTCTTATACTCATGATTGTGTTAATTAGTATTTGCTTGCAGAGTTTGCTTCGAGCTTATAGATGGTGTAGTAAGATGATTTGTCTGGATGGTATTATACTTGTTATAACAAGTTTATTGGAGGTGAAAATATTTAGTATGTTTTTCAATAGTAAAGGTATAGTAGATAATTTAGTTATTTCAGTAGTTGAAAATGGATTTACTGGACTTTTGATTTGTGGAATAGTACTTGTTGTAGTGGGACTTGTATTGATAGCAATAAGTGGATTCTTATTAACTAGAAAGAAAACAGAATCTAATAAGAAGTTAGCTAATATAATAGCTCAAGAGGCTGATTCTGTTACTAGTGAAATTAAAGAGGTTCAAGGTGATGATAGTGAAAATAATACCTCTGATAAAGATAGTAATTTAGCTTATTCTTCTGATAGTGTAGATAATGAAGTTGATGGTATTAATAATGAAGTAAATCAAGAACAAGATAATACAGATGTTGATATAGATAATAATATTACAGAACCGGTCTTTAATGCGGATGCTAATAGCAAAGAAGACTCAGAAGAAGATATTGATAATAATAGTAACTTTGAAGATAATGAAGAGGATTTTTCTAACGATACAATAGAACCTAAAGAGGAATATGATACTGAGATAGTTGAAGATTCTGATATAGATGTTAATGAAGAAAGTGATAGTGCTGAGGAAGATGTTTCCTTTGATGCTATAGAGATTGAACCTGTCTTAGATAGTTCTGATATTGATGAAAGTGTTCAAGATACAGATAATATTTCTTCGGAAGAAACTGAATATACTGAAATCTTTGATAATGATTCTAAGGAAGATGAAATTATTAAAAAAGATATTAAACTGGAACCTCTTGCTGAAGTTAGTCCTGATGTTATTTATCCCGAAAAGGGCAAGGATATAGAAGTTAACCTTGAGGAAACAGAAGAGGAAGAAATAGAAGTTTTATAAGATAAAAAAAGGAAGCATTTTTGCTTCCTATTTATATGTTTCTTTTTGTAGTAGACTTATATTATTGTGCATTATTGATAAGTAATCATCATTGTTTTGCTCATCTTTTTCCGTTATAGTATCTAATGTTCTAAACTCTAATGTTTTAATATTGTAAGTGTTTTTTAATTCATTTACTATTTGATTATTTTTAGTGTGTTCCATTACAAAGATATAACTTAATTTATTACTTGAAAATAACGTTTTTGCAAGATCAATATTGCTTTGTTTTTCTTTTTTATTATCTGTAAGATTAATAACATCAAAACCGTATTTTTTTAGAAAGTTTAATGATTCATCTGCTACTACAATTTTGTTATTTACTGAATTGTCAGCGGTCTTTTTTAATTCTGTTTCTAGTTCTGTTATATCTACTTTTAATTTAGTAGTATACTTTTCATTTATGTCCTTTATTAAATATGGATCTGTTATATAATCGATAAGTTCATTCTTTATGTTTTGTCCTATCATTAATATGTTTGAAGGGTTTAACCAGATATCAGATGATGTGTTAGTGTTATCAAGTCCATAAGTTGCATCTATTATTTTTAGATTCTTATTGTAATGAAGCATTTTTGTAGCATAATCTCTTTCCTTTGATTCTCCATTATAGATAAATAGGTCACACTCACTGTAATCTTTTAATTGTTTATTTGTTACTTTGTATGTAGTAGACACTGAATTTTTAGGATATATACTGTTAATTTCAGCATAATCACTATATAGTCTATTTGTTACGTATTCAATTGGATAGATGGTTGTTATTATTTTTATTCCTTCCATTTTATCTCTTTTAAGACAACCAGTAAGACAAGATGCAATTATTAATGCCGTAATAATTGTTATTAAATATTTTTTCATTTTATTCCTCCTTTTGTGGTACAGGATCATATCCTTGCGTTCCTAATGGATTACATTTTAATACTCTTTTTATAGTTAATACACTTCCTTTTATAGAACCATATCTTTCTATGGCTTCTTTTGCATAGTTAGAACAAGTTGGAATGTGTCTGCATCTATTATGATGTAATCCTGGTATTTTTTGATATATGTCAATTGCTAGTAATAGTAATTTTTTCATGTTCTCACCAATAACATTTTACTATTAATTTATAAAATTATCAATTAAAAATAGTACTATTTTTTTCTTAATTGTGATATATTTGTATTGGTGATTAGTAATGCAAGAGATATTTGATAAATTAAACATAGTACCAAAGAATATATTATTATATGAACAAGCATTTATTCATACTTCATATGCATATGAAAATAATCTTGAATATTCTTATGAGACATTAGAGTTTTTAGGAGATGCTGCACTTGATTTAATTGTTTCAGATTATTTATATAAAGAAAATAACTTTAAAGAAGGTGAAATGACAAAAATTCGTGCAAGTTATGTTTGTGAAAATGCTCTTTTTGAGTATGCTACAGATTTAGGGTTTAGTCAGTTTGTAAAATTAGGTAATGGTGAAATTCATACTGGAGGAAATCATAAAAAGGCAATACTTGCAGATATTTTTGAAGCATTTATTGCGGCGATATATTTAGACTTAGGTTATGAAAAAGCTAAGGAAGTTGCTCTTCAAATAATTGTACCTTATATTGAAGATGAAAATATTCTTTTCTTTAGCGATTATAAGTCTGAACTTCAAGAAGTGGTTCAAGATATTCAAAAAAGTCTTTCGTATGAACTTTTGGAAGAAGATGGGCCTGCTCATAATAAAAGATTCAAAATGGCTGTTAAAATAGATGATATTGTTTATGGCGAAGGAGAAGGTCATACTAAAAAGGAGGCAGAACAAGAGGCTGCGAAAAGTGCTCTTATGAAACTTGTTAAGAATAAATAGGTATAATAAAAAGAAGTCTTTGTGACTTCTTTTTTAATTTTTAATATTTAATATTATTGGAAGAACTATAGGTTTTCTACCAGTTTCTTCTTTTATAAAGTTACTTATTTCTTTTGTTATTTCTGATTTTATATCAGTATAAGTTGTTTTTTTATTATCGAGTTTCTTGGTTATTACTTTTTCTGATATGTTTTCTATTTTTCTGATTAGTTCTTCATTTTCATTTATTAGAATAAATCCTCTTGTTGTTACCATTGGTTTAACAAGTAGTTTTCTTTGTTCCATATTTAGGTTTACAATAACTACTAAGATTCCTTCGCTAGCCATTATTTTTCTATCGTTTAGAACTGCGCCAGAAATATCTCCAATGCGATTACCATCTACAAATGTTTCCGTTACTTCAAAGTTACCTGCTTTGGTAATTTTTCCATGATCCATTTCTAAGACATCTCCATTATCTAAAATAAAGATGTTTTCTTTTGGAATATCACAGTCATGTCCAATCTGTCCGTGTCTTTTTAACATTCTATATTCACCATGGATAGGCATTAAGTATTTTGGATTAGTTAATCTAATCATTAGTTTTAATTCTTCAGTCATACCATGACCTGATGCATGTATTTCTCTATCTGTTTTACTTGTATATACTTTAACACCTTTTAAGTAAAGTTTATTTATTGTATTAGCTATAGCTCTACCATTTCCTGGTATGGCACTTGATGAAAATATTACTATATCATTAGGACTTAGTTTTATTTGTCTATGAGTTCCGTCTGCAATACGAGATAGGGCTGCTAAAGGTTCTCCTTGAGTACCAGTGCATAAAAGAACTACTTCTTCAGGCTTTAATGTGTTGGCAACATCTGCTGAAACTAAAACTTCTTTAGCATCAATGTATCCACCTTCCATAGAAATATTAATATTATTTTCCATACTTCTACCAAAGATACAAACTTTTCTTTTATATTTTTTACATGTTTCTATAATATGTTTTAATCTATATATGTTTGATGCAAATGTAGCAATAATAAGTCTATTTGTAGGATGCTTTGCAAATACTTCGTTTACGGCTTCATCTACTTTTGATTCGGACATAGAAAATCCTTCATCTAATACATTTGTACTTTCACTCATAAGTAAAGTTACGCCATCTTTTGCTATTTCACTTATTCTTGTAAAATCTGTAACTGGGCCGATTGGTGTAAGATCGAATTTAAAGTCTCCAGTTTCTACTACTGTACCATTTGGAGTTTTTACTACTATTCCATGTGAATCTGGTACAGAGTGGGTTGTTCTGAAAAATGATATTTCAAAGTTTTTATATTTTAATTTATCTTCGCTTTTATATGGTCTTAGACCTTTATAAACTATATTTCGGTCTGCTAATTTCTTTTTAATTAATGCATAAGCTTGATTTGGAGCATAAATACTTGGAATATTTATATTTTGAAGTAAAAATGGTATTGCTCCGATATGATCTTCATGACCATGAGTAATAACTAATGTTTTAATTTTCTTTTCATTATTTTTTAAAAAAGTAAAATCTGGAAGAACGTAATCTATACCACGTAGTTCTTCTTCTGGAAAGATAACACCACAATCAATTATTACAATTTCATCGTTATGCATTAAACAATACATATTTTTTCCGACCTCTCCAAGGCCTCCTAAAGCAAAGACATACGTTTTGTCTTTTTTAAACATTTTAATCTCCTTTCGTTTTATATTTATAAAAGAATCAACCTTAGTAATTATACTACTTTTTTTTTATTTTGTCTATTTTTTGTATTTATTTTGTTGTATAATATTACTTGTTTGGAGGAATGCTTATGGATAATAGTATTAATGATATTAGAAAAGCAAATGATATTGTTGACGTTATCTCGTCTTATATTCCTCTTACTAAGCGTGGTAAAAATTATTTTGGAGTTTGTCCTTTTCATGATGATACTAATCCTAGTATGAGTGTTACTCGTGATAAACAAATATATAAATGCTTTTCTTGTGGTGCAAGTGGTAATGTATTTACTTTTATTATGGATTATGAACATGTTGATTTTAAAGAAGCATTATCGATACTTGCTAAGCGTGCTGGGATTGATTTTAAGGGTAGTTATGTTAAGAGTAGTCCTGATAAATATGAAAAGTATTATAAAATGTATGATTTAGCTCTTAAACTTTATCAAAATAATATTAATAGTTCTTTGGGAAAAGATGCGGTTGAATATTTAGAAAAACGCTCTATTTCTAAAGAAATAATAAAAGAGTTTAAAATAGGTCTTGCTCTTGATAGGAATTCTCTTACTAATATTCTTACTAAAAAGGGTTATAGTACTTTAGAAATGGAGAATTATGGTCTTGGAAACGGTTATAATGATTTATATTATAGTCGTATAATGTTTCCTTTATTTGATACTAATAATAGAGTAGTAGGCTTTTCTGGAAGAATATATAATTCTTCTTCTTCAAGTAAATATGTTAATACAAAAGAAACTCCGATATTTAAAAAGGGTGAGGTTTTATATAATTATTACAATGCTAAAGAACATTGTCGTTTAAAAAAGAATGTTATTTTAGTAGAGGGTTTTATGGATGTTATTAGACTATATAGCATTGGAATAAAAAACGTAGTTGCCCTTATGGGTACTGCTCTTACTAAGGAACAAATTAATCTTTTAAAAAGGCTCTCTCATGATATATATATTTGTTTAGATGGAGATTCTGCTGGTATTAAAGCGAATTTATCTATCGGTTCTGATCTTGTTAATGCTGGATGCAATGTATTTGTAATTAATTTAAGTGATGGGTATGATCCTGATGAATATATTTTAAAGTTTGGTGCTGATGCTTATAATAGTCTTTATGAAAATGCTCTTAATTATGGTGAGTATAAACTTCTTCATATGAGAGATGGTCTTGATTTATCTAATATAAATGATAAAAGTGAGTATATAAATTCAGTTTTAAGTGAAGTTAGTAAAGAGTCTGATGATATAAAAAGAGAGTTTATTTTGAAGAAAATTAGTACTGAATTTGATATTGATATAAATATTTTAAAAAATAACTTGAAAAAACAAGAAAAATATAGTAAAATTGAAACGTTAAAAAGAAAGCCGGAGAAACATGTTAAACTTGATAAGTATACTAAAGCTACTTATGGTATTTTGTATACTATGATGAATAGTTATGAAAAGACTAAAATCTATGAGAAGAAGCTTAACTATTTACCAAGTAAAGAAGCTAGATTTCTTGCAAACGAAATAATATATGCTTATAGGTATAATGATTCTCCCGCTTTAGCAGATTTTCTAACTAGTCTTTCTGATAAACCGGAATTATTTAATTTGGTAAGGGAAATACTAAAAAATGTTAGGGATGATGAGTCTATTTTTGAAGCTTTTGATGATTATATTGCTGTGATTAGAGATTATAACAAGAACCAAGAAATTAAACGGTTAAAAGAAATGATTAATGAAGAGGTTGATCCAGAGAAAAAAGCATCTTTGCTTGAGAGAATAAGACTTGTAAAAATGGGGAGTGAAGAAAGTGATTAATGAAATAAAATCTTTTGAAGAAAGAAAAGATGAATTACTTGCACTTGGTAAAAAGAATGGTAATAAAGTTACTTTTGAAGAAATGGCAGAGCATTTAAAAGGGATTGAACCTGATAGTGATTCTTTAGATGAACTTTATAATATGTTTGTACAAAATGGAATAGAAATTGTATCTAGTGAAGAATCTGATGATTCTGAAGATGATAGTGATGATGGTGATGAAATTATCATTGATGATTCTTCAAATAAAGATATAAAAATCAATGATCCTGTTAGGATGTATTTAAAAGAAATAGGTAGAATAAATCTTTTAACTTCAGAAGAAGAATATGAATATGCACTTCAGGTTGAAGAAGGAAATGAAGATGCAAAAAGAATTCTTGCAGAGTCTAATCTTCGTTTAGTAGTATCAATTGCTAAAAGGTATGTTGGACGTGGAATGGCTTTTCTTGATTTAATTCAAGAAGGTAATATAGGACTTATGAAAGCTGTTGAAAAGTTTAATCCTAGTAAGGGATATAAGTTTTCTACTTATGCTACATGGTGGATAAGACAAGCAATAACTCGTGCAATAGCAGATCAAGCTCGTACTATAAGAGTACCTGTTCATATGGTTGAAACAATTAATAAGCTTGCACGTGTTCAAAGACAACTTACACAAGAATTAAATAGAGAACCTACGGATAAAGAACTTGCTGATAAACTTGGTATAACTGAAGAAAAAGTTCGTGAAGTTATTAAAATTAGTCAAGATCCAGTATCTTTAGAGACTCCAATTGGAGAAGAAGATGATTCTCATCTTGGAGATTTTGTACCTGATGAAAGAACTATGTCTCCAGAAGAATATGCTACAGCAGAACTTTTAAAAGAAGAACTTGCTAGTGTACTTGAAACACTTACCGAAAGAGAAGAAAAGGTGCTTAGACTTAGATTTGGCCTTGAGGATGGACAATGTAGAACTTTGGAAGAAGTTGGACAAATTTTTGGGGTTACTCGTGAAAGAATAAGACAAATTGAAGCAAAAGCTCTTCGTAAAATGAGACATCCATCTAGAAGTAAAAAGCTTAAGGATTTCTTGACTGACTAATGAAAATTTCAAAAAGACTTAGAGTTATTAGTGACTTAATTCCTGATAACTCTTTTATTTTAGATATTGGATGCGATCATGCTTTACTTGATATTTATACTGTTTTAAATAAAAAAAATGTTACGGCTATTGCTTCGGATATAAACGAAGGGCCTTTAGAATTTGCTAAGATGAATGTTGAAAAATATAATGTTTCTGATAAAGTTTTTGTAGTTTTAGGAGATGGCCTTTCTACTTATAAAGATGGGGTAGGTACTGTTATTATGTCTGGACTTGGTAGTAATACTATTGTTAATATTCTTAATAATGGTTTAGATGTACTTAATAATATTAATACTTTAATTATTTCTTCAAACAATGACTATTATTTTCTTAGAAAAAATGTTTGTTCTTTGGGATTTTATATTTTCGATGAGAAAATAGTTTATGATAAGGGCAAGTATTATCCTATAATTGTTTTTAAAAAGGGTACTTGTAGATATAGTGGTTTTGAACTTAAATATGGTCCTATTCTTTTGAAAAGTAGTGACTCCGTGTTTTTTAATTATATGATATTTAATAAAAAGAAACTTGTTAAAATATATAATTCTTTGCAATTTAAACATTTTGTTAAAAAGGTCCAAATAAAAAAAGAGATTAGGTTTATTGATAAAACTTTATTAAAAAACTGAGTTATTTTTTGATACTTGGTTTTTTTCTTTGTACTTATTAAAAAATTTGTTATAATTATATATAGATGATAAGAGGTGCGTTTTATGTATTTGAAAGAGATAAAGGCTTCAGGTTTTAAGTCTTTTGCAGATAATATAAATATTTCTTTAAATGATGAAATTACTTGTATTGTTGGGCCAAATGGTAGTGGTAAGAGTAATATTGTTGATGCTGTTAAATGGGTTTTAGGAGAACAGTCTGTTAAAACTTTAAGGGGTTCTAACAACATGTCTGATGTTATTTTTTCAGGCTCTAAAAGTAGAAAAGCTCTTAATTTAGCATCTGTTACATTAGTTTTTGATAATACTGATGGTTATTTAAAGGTGCCTTATTCAGAAATATCTGTTACTCGTAAGGTGTATCGTAATGGTGAAAATGAATACTTAATTAATAACGAAAAATGTCGTTTAAAAGATATCAATGATATGTTTTTAGATAGTGGTATTGGTAAATATGCCTTTAATATTATTTCTCAAGGAGAAGTTGCTAATATTATTAATAGTTCTCCTTATGAAAGACGTGCTATTTTCGAAGAAGCTGCGGGAGTACTTAAGTATAAGAAACGTAAAGAAGAGGCTCTTCGAAAACTTGAAAAAACTAATGAAAATATGGTTCGTATTAAAGACATTATAATGGAGCTTGATACACAAGTAGAACCTCTTAGAAAACAAAAAAAAGTTGCTGAGAAGTATCTTGAATATAAAGATAAGTTATCTAATATAGAAATTGCTTTAATTGTTTCTGATTTGAAAAAACTAAGTACTGAGTTTCATAATAATGAAGATAGAATAGTTTCTTTACAGGATGAAATAGCTTCTTTAATGAGTAAGTCTAGCACTTCAGATGCAACTTTAGAAGATTTAAAAAAACAACTTATTACTGTTAATGATGAGATTTCATCTTTAAATACTGAATATATTTCACTTACTCGTGAGCTTGAAAAATTAAATGGTGAAAAGAACATTTTAAGTGAAAGAAGTAAGTATGAAAGTGATGATATAAAGGTACATGAAAATATAACTAATCTTAAAGAAAAAAGTCTTTCTTTAAATAACGAAATTAATTCTTTAAAAGAAGATATAAAACTGATTAGTTCTAAGGAAGAAGATATTAATTCTAAATTTGAAAAGGCTAATGCTTCTTTTGAGGAAAGAACATCTTTAATTAGAAGTTTAGAGTCTAGTATTGATAATAAAAACAAAAGCATTACTGATATTAGTTACAAAATTAAAGCTCTTACTGATTATATAGAGCAAGGTGGAGGAGCTTCGATAAGTGTTAAAAAGGTTCTTTCTAATCCTATGCTTAGTGGTATACATAATACTATTTCTAATTTAGTTGAAGTTTCTGAGGAATATTTAACAGCTTTAACTGTTGCTTTAGGTGGTGCTAAAGACTATATTGTTGTTGATACTCCTATTAATGCGAAAAGCGCTATTAATTATTTAAAAGAGAATAGTTTAGGAAGAGTTACATTTTTTCCTCTTAGTGTAATTAAACCTAGGTTTATTGAAAATGATACTTTATTAGTTTTGAAAGGTACTTCTGGTTTTATTGATACTATGGATAATATTGTTTCTTATAGTGATAAGTATGAAAATATTATTAAAAATGTTTTAGGCAATGTTCTATTAGTAGATACTTTAGATAACGCTAATAAGATAAGAGATTTAATTAATAGTAAATATAGAATAGTTACTTTAACTGGAGAAGTGATTAATGTTGGTGGTTCTATTACAGGAGGTAAAGTTAAGACTAGTTCTATTATTAATGAACGTCATGAGTTACAAAGTTTGATTAATAATAAAGAAAAATTTGAGAGTGAAGTAAATAATTTAAAAAAAGAACTTGAAAAACTTTCTTCTAATATAAAAGATTATCAAAATGAAGTTTTTGAAATTGAAAAGGAAAGGGTTATTTTGTTTGAAGAAAAGACTAGTAAAAAGAATCAATGTGAAAAACTTGTTTTTGAATATAATAGTGTTATGTCAGAGCTTTCTAGTTTAGAAAACCTTGTAAATGATACTTTAGATAATGAAGAAGCTAAGATTATGGAAAAGTATTATGAAGTTATGGCTTTAAAGGAACAAACTGAGAAAAAATCTAAATCTCAAGTTTCTTTAAAAGAAAAACTTGAGGCAAGTATTGAAGAACTTGAAGCTGGTTATAGAATTTCTAGTTCTAGTATTAGAAAACTAGAAAACGAACTTAAAAAGTGTGAAATATCTAATTCTAAAAATAGTATAAAGATGGATAATTTACTTAATACTTTAAGTGAAAACTATGAAATGACTTTTGAAAAAGCTAAATCAAATTATATATTAGAAATAGATGAAGATGTGGCAAGAGATGAGGTCAATGAATATAAATTAAAACTGAACAATTTAGGACCCGTAAATACTCTTGCTATTGAAGAATATGATAGAGTTAATACTCGTTATGAGTTTTTAAATAAGCAAAATAGAGATTTAGAAGCTGCTACTACTGAACTTCTTAAAATTATTGAAGAACTTGATGAAGTAATGAAAGCTGAATTTCTTCGATTGTTTAAACAAGTTCAAGTAGAATTTAATAAAGTGTTTCAGGAATTATTTAAAGGTGGAGATGCAAGGCTTGAACTTACTGATAGCAATAATTTGTTAGAGACAGGTATTAATATAATAGTAACTCCTCCAGGGAAAAAGCTTTCTAGTATTAATTTACTTTCTGGTGGTGAAAAGACACTTACTGCAATTAGTTTACTTTTTGCCATATTAAATATAAAAGATATACCATTCTGTCTTTTTGATGAGGTAGAAGCAGCGCTTGACGAGGCTAATGTCGATAGATTTGGTTCTTATTTAAAGAAGTATACTGGAAAGACGCAACTTATTATAATTACTCACAAGAAAAAGACTATGGAATATGCTAATACTTTATATGGAATTACTATGCAAGAATCTGGTGTATCAAAACTTGTAAGTGTAAAACTTGTCGATTAATAAAAAGCAAGAATAATCTTGCTTTTTTATATGTTTATTGATATTATATATTATATAGAATTGGGGTGACCATAAAATGGCTAAAGGTGATTTTAATGTTGAAGAACCACAGTATAATAATTTAAACAATAATTATAATTCTAATAATACTGGTTATAATGGCTATTATGATAATCTGAGTAATATGAACTATAGTAGTAACAATATTAATTATAACGATGTTAATGCTGTTGATAATAATACTAATAATAATTGGGGAAATAATACTACTGTTGACAATAATATGAATAGTATTAACACTAATTATTATAATCAAGGCTCTTATTATAATAATGCTGATGTTGTTTTTGAGGATAAGGCTTATTTAACTCCTGAAGAGAGGGTTAAGGACTTTGTTGGTGGACTTAACAAAAAATTTTTAGTTTTTATTGGGGTTGTTATTTTTGCAATACTTATTATTGCTTTAATAATTTTTGCAATTATATCTCATATTAATGCTAGTTATAAAGCAAAAGTTATTATTCCTGATATAGTTTATATGGGTGAAACAGAAAATGTTTCAGTAGTAGCTCAAGGTAGAAAGGATCTTGATCAGACCGTAACTAAGTTTAAAGCTTATAGTATGGAAGAAGTCAAAACTGATACTGGGAAAACTAAAAAAATTAAAAAGAATACTAGAGTTTTAAATTTTGTTGAAGAAAAGGTTAAAGGAAAAGATATATACAATACAATAATACCTAATCAAGAAGGATCTGCTATTGTTGAGGTTGACTCTATACTTGGTAAAAGAAAACTTGCTACCGTGAAAAAAGAAGTGACTGTATGTCCTGCTTTCACGTCTGATTTGCTTTTATTTAAAAATATTTCTCTTGTTAAAGACACTAATTATGATTTAAAGATTGATTTCGGCGAAGAAATATGTGGAAGAAACGTTACATATGAATCTAGTAATCAGGATATTTTTACTATTAATGAAGAAGGTAGAATATCGGCACTAAAAGTTGGGAAAGCTATTTTAACTCTTAGAAAGGGTTCTAGAGAAATATCTGTTAATGTTGATGTCACTGAAAAGACAGTTGATATGACTTCATTTTCTGTTGTCCCTTCGAAAGTTCAACTGGAAGCTGGGGAAAATGTTAGACTAAAAGTAAATTATGCTCCTCTTAATGCTACAAGTGGCAGTATTTTATTTAGAAGTTCTAATGATAGCGTTGCTACTGTTAGTGATGGAGGTTTAATAGAAGCTGTGGGACCTGGAACTACTACTATAACTGTTTCAGCTGCCCCTGGAAATATGCGTAAGGATGTGACTGTTGTTGTAACTGGTGGTGACGTTGAAGTAGATGGTACAGAACCTACTGAAATTACTTTAAGCAAAACTGAACTTAATTTAGTTCAAGGAAATAGTGAAAAGATTTTGGCTACTGTTACGCCTGATGCTGCTAAAAATAAAACTCTTACATGGAATAGTTCTGATGAGACTGTTGCTTCTGTAGATAAAAATGGAGTAGTTTTAGCTAAGTCTGAAGGAAGCACTAGCATTAGTGTGTCAACATATAATAATATTATTAAGACGTTGAAAGTAAATGTAACAAAAATGAAGGAACCTGTAATTAATGTTAGCGATAAGATTCTTTCAAATCAGTGGCATACTAAACCTTATGCTCTTAACTTTTCTGGCGCTGTTAATGGATATGTTTATTATTATGGGCAAAGTGAGGATCAAATGACTAATAAAGGCAATAAGTCAACTATATCAAAAGATGGTATTACTACTTACTATGTAAAAGCTTGTACAGTTTCTTGCCAAGAAAACTGTAAGGATAAGAAAGCAAATGGCAGAATTGTTAGGGATGATAATGGCAATGTTGTTAAAGAGTGCAACAGTGATTGTAATCCAAAACCTGTGGTTTGTAGTTCACCAGTTGCTTATGTATCTAAACTTGATACTACTAAACCTCAAGTTTTGGCTGTAGTTGGAATTGAAAATCATGCTGTTAAGGATGATACAGTACAAATTGCTTTTAAAGATGTCACTAGTTTAGTGAAACAATGGTGTGTTACTAATGTAGATAGTGCTTCTACTTGTAAGTGGAAAAACATTCAAACTATGAGTAATCCTGTTGTTAATTATACTGCAACTTATAATGATACATATTATGCTTTTGCAAAAGATGCCGCTGGTAATGTTAGTAATGGTTATAAATTTGATATTACAAATATAGAATAGATATTTTATCGGTTCTTCGAAATTGAGTGTGATAAAAAATGAAGACACATTCGAAAATTAGTGTGAACAAAAATATGGAATTTTTCGAAAAATAGTGTGAAAAAATGAA
>CADBUX010000022.1 GCA_902797995.1 uncultured Erysipelotrichaceae bacterium
TTACCTCCAATGTTTGTTTGATTCACTTACATTGTATCATAGGTAAATCTATGTGTCTTTTTTTATGCTTGTTTCGGACACTTACTCTTTCTATTTATAGCTTATTAACATATTTTTTTTATTTCTATTTTGCAATCTTTTAGTAAAATTTCTATGTTATCATTATCTTTTTCTACTTGAACTTTATAAATTATTTTATCTTTAAAATCTTTTTTTATTATAGTTAAATTTTTTGTTAAAGTGTTTAATAATTTTAAATCATCGTATCTAGAAATAAGTTCGTAATAATTATAAAATACTATTTCTTCTAAATCAGTTAGTTTTAGGCAGTTAATAACTGATTGTCTATATGCCCTTATTAAGCCTCCTGCACCAAGTTTTATGCCTCCGAAGTATCTAACAACAACTGCTAGAACATTGGTTATATTATTTTTTTCTAAAACATCCATAATTGGAGCTCCTGCCGTTCCTCCGGGTTCTCCATCATCACTATATTTTTGAGTGTTTTCTAATCTATAAGCATAGCATACATGAGTAGCATCTTTGTTATCCTTTCTGATTTTTGCTAAAACTAGATTAATACTGTCTATGTTATCTATATTATATAACAAACAGATAAATCTAGAATTCTTAATAATCATTTCATTTGATACATTTTCTTTTATTTGAAACATAATATCACCACTTAAATTATAAACTATAAATAGTGCCTTTTACAATAAATTGTTTTTGTGTATAATATATATGTAATGTTTGGAGGTAGATTTATGCGAGAAAGATTAAAATTGATACCTGAAAAACCCGGTTGTTATTTATATAAAAATGAAGATGGGATTATTATATATGTAGGTAAAGCAAAAAATCTAAAAAGAAGAGTAAACTCTTATTTTAATAGAATTCAAACAGGTAAAACTAAAGCATTGGTAGATCAAATAAGAGATTTTGAGTATATTGTTACTAATAGTGAGACAGAATCCCTTATTTTAGAAATTAATTTAATAAAAAAATATAATCCAAAGTATAATATTCTTTTAAAAGATGATAAAACCTATCCTTACATAGTTTTAACAAATGATAAATATCCATCTTTAAAGATAGTAAGAAGTAAAAAAAGAAAGAAATTGAAAGGTAAAGTTTTTGGACCTTTTCCAGGTGTTACTGCTGCTAAAAATATGGTTAATTCTATAAATAGAATTTATCCACTTAAAAAATGTGATCCAATAAGAAAAAAACTATGTCTTTATTATCATATAAATGAGTGCCTTGGTTATTGCGAAAAAGAAGTGGATGAAAAAGAAGTAAATGAAATGTTAGATGAAATTACTAAAGTATTAAATGGTGATTATAAGTTTCTTACAAAAAGATTAGAAGAACAAATGAATAAAGCTAGTAACAAGTTAGAGTTTGAAAAAGCTTTAGAATTTAAAACATTAATAAACGATGTAGAATCTACGATTAATAAACAAATCATTGTTTCTAATGTAAGATATAATTTTGATGTTTTTGGAGTTTATGAAAAGGATAATTTTCTTGCTATTGAGACTTTATTTATTAGAGAAGGAGTAGTAATAGGGCAAGTAAATAAAATACTTGATAGTTATATTGATAAAGATGATGCTTATATTAGATATATAATTGATTTTTACGATAAATATGCACTTCCTAAAAAAATAATAGTAAATGATATAGAAAATATTTCAGAGTTAGAATCAATTTTGGGAGTTTCAGTTTCTGTTCCTTTAAAAGGAGATATTAAAAAGATACTTACTATGGCTAATAACAATGCGGAAATATCTTCTAAAAAAAGAATTGAAGAGATAAGTAAAAGTACAGAGGAAAGATACAAAGCAATTGAAGAACTTAAGAATATTTTGGGATTAAAAAAGCTAGAAAGAATAGAACTTTTTGATAACTCGCATTTATTTGGATCTTATTATGTTGGTGGAATGGTTGTTTTTAGAGATTTTTTACCAGATAGAAACGAATATCGTAAGTATAAGATTGATGCTAATACTAAAGATGATTTAACTGCAATGAAAGAAGTCATCTATAGAAGATATCAAAGAGCACTTCTTGAAAAAACAGAACTTCCTGATTTAATAATTGTAGATGGTGGTGAGCTTCAAATAAGTGCTACTCTTGAAGTATTAAATAGTTTAAAACTTGATATACCTTTAGTAGGACTTAAAAAAAATAAAAGTCATAAAACTTCAAAACTAGTTTTATCAAATTTTACTGAAATAGATATTAAAAATCAAAACTTATTTGTATATTTATATAAAATGCAAGAAGAAGTACATAGATTTGCTATAACATACCATAGAAACATTAAAAATAAAGGGATGTTAAGATCGGTTCTTGAAGATGTACCTGGTATTGGAGAAAAAAGGAGAAAAGAATTATTAAAAAGATATAGTAGCTTAAGCAAAATTAAAAATGCTTCTGCAGAAGAGTTAAGTGAGATATTACCAAGTGATGTAGCAGTAAGCTTACTTGAGTTTTTGAATAAAGAATAAAGTTTATCTTTATTCTTTATTCTTTATTATGTTGTAAACTAGTTATAATTTTCTTTCTATAAATGTAAAATCATGTTATAATGAACATAGAGTAGGAGTGGTATTAATGGCAAAGAAAAAAAGTAGAAATACTAAAAAGAAAGAAAAGCCAAGTTATATAGCAGAATTATACGGATTATTACTTATTTTAATTGCAATTCTTGGTATTGGTAAATATGGCCCAGTTGGTAGATTTATTGCAGGCCTCGCTTTATTTTTAGTAGGTAATTTGTATTTCTTTTTACTAATAACACTTTTGATTATTGGTATTTATATCATTGTAAATAGGAAAAATATAAAACTGTTTTCATCTAAAATGATTGGTATATATTTAATAGTTATTGCGCTTTTAGCACTAATGCATTTAAAATATGCCGTAACTAATATTAGATCGGAAAAAATATTTACTGAAACAATAGAGTATTTAATGGACGGAATAGGCAAAATAATGAGTAGGCAAGTTAGAGCAGGTATATTTAATCATGCTCTTGCTAATACTGGTGGTGGCATTTTAGGAGCTTTATTTATTTCTTTATTTTATTCTATGTTTGAAGCACAAGGCGCTGAAATTGTTGTTTGGTCACTTTTAGTAGTAGGGATTATGATTTTTACTGGTGTTTCAATCAAAGACATTTTGTCAAAAGGAAAAGATGCTGCTACTAGTTTAAAATCGAAGGCTCAAGCTTCTAGTAATGATGAGGTTGCTGAAGAACATTCTAAATTCAAAATTGTTGATCATAACGATGATAAGTTAGTAGTTCATGATATAAAAGAACTTACTAAACCAAAGGAAGAAAAGGTAATAGAGCCTCAAACACAACATGAAAGTATTAATAAAAGCTATATTCTTCCTTCAATGGAATTATTAGATCAAGCAAAAAATAAAAAGAAACAAACTGATCATAGTATTGTAGAGAAAAATATTGAAACTTTGGAACAAGTATTAAGAGATTTTGGAATTATCGGAAAAGTAGTAGAGGTAAATATTGGCCCTACAGTTACTCAATATGAGCTTTCCATTGCATCAGGTACAAGGGTATCAAAAATTCTTACTATTAACAAAGAAATATCTCTTGCTCTTGCTAAGAAAGATGTAAGAATACAAGCACCAATTCCTGGTAAAAGTACTGTTGGTATTGAAATGCCTAATGATGCGGCTCAAATGGTATCCTTAAGAGAAACTCTTGAACTTATGCCAAAGCAAATGGATAATCAACCACTTGCAGTTGCTCTTGGTAAAGATATAATGGGTAAAGTAAAATGGTGTGAAATTAATAAAACGCCACACCTTTTAGTTGCGGGTGCTACTGGTTCTGGGAAATCTGTTTGTATTAATGATATAATTATATCTATTCTTATGAAAGCAAGGCCTGATGAAGTAAAACTTGTTTTAGTAGACCCTAAAAAGGTTGAACTTGGTATATATAATGGAGTCCCTCATTTATTAACTCCAGTAGTAACTGATCCTAGAAAAGCTTCAAATGCTCTTAAAAAGGCTGTTGCAGAAATGGAAAGAAGATATGATCTTTTTGAAGAGTTTAAAACTAAAAATATTGCAGGTTATAATAAGATTGTAGAAGAAAAAAACAAAAAACTTTCTGAAGATGAACAACTTGCTAAAATGCCTTATATAGTAGTAATTGTAGATGAACTTGCAGACCTTATGTTAGTAGCAGGTAAAGAAGTAGAAGACTCTATTATGCGTATTACTCAAATGGCTCGTGCTGCAGGGATTCATTTAATTATAGCAACACAAAGGCCTTCTACTGATGTAATTACAGGTTTAATTAAAGCAAATATACCATCAAGAATATCTTTTGCAGTATCATCTCAGATAGATTCACGTACTATTCTTGACATGGGAGGTGCTGAAAAATTACTTGGGAAAGGTGATATGTTATTTCTTCCAATGGGAGAAAGTCAACCTGAAAGAATTCAAGGAGCTTTCGTTTCTGAAGAAGAAATTCAAAGAGTTGTTGATTATACTGTTTCACAACAAAAAGCATCATATAATCCAAACTTTACTGATTTAGACACAGTTGATCAAGAGATTAAACAAAATACAATTTCTGGTGATAAAGAGGAATATGACGATCCTTTATATAATGATATTGTTGAATTTGTAATAGAATCTGGAAAAGCTAGTGCTTCACTTCTTCAAAGAAGATTTAAGCTTGGTTATAATAGAGCTGCTAGAATAATTGATTTACTTGAAGAACGCGGGATAGTAGGACCTCAAAATGGCTCTAAACCGCGTGAAGTATTAGTAAAGCTTGAGTCAGGTGAGGAGGAATAGTATGACACCACATAATAATGCTGAAAGATCTGATATTGCTAAAACTGTTATAATGCCCGGTGATCCAAAAAGAGCTAAATATATAGCAGAAAACTATTTAGATAATTATACACTTGTTAATGATGTTCGTGGGATACTAACTTATACTGGAATGTATAAAGGAAAACATATTACTGTTATGGCTTCAGGAATGGGAATGCCTAGTATGGCAATATATGCAACTGAATTATTTAAGTTTTATGATGTAGATAAAATAATAAGAGTTGGAACATGTGGTGCTTTAAAAGAAGGTGTAAAAGTTAATGATTTGTTATTAGTAAAAGATGCATATACTACTTCTAATTTTTCTCATTCTTTAACAGGTAACCTTAAAAATATTGAAAAGTCTTCTCTTATTTTAAACGAAAGAATAATAAATAGTGCTAGGATACTTGACTTAAATATAAAAGAAGTTAGAATAAATACTAGTGATATTTTCTATAGGGAATATATAGATAAAAATATCGAAAGCGAAAATTGCTCTGCAGTTGAGATGGAAACCTTTGCACTTTTATATATTGCTAAACATTTTGGTAAAGACGCTACTGCTATTTTAACTGTTTCTGATAGTTTGATTACTGGAGAGAGTTTAACTTCAGAACAAAGAGAGAAGAGCTTAAAAAATGCTATTACTTTGGCACTTGAATCATTATAATATTTAAAGATATGTGTATACTATAGAAAAGGAGGTATTTTATGAAAATAAAAACCTTAGACAAAAATGGATATAGATTACATTTAATAAAAAGTAATAATTTTAAAACAATATCTTTTAAAATAGTTTTTTGGAATGAACTTAAAAAAGAAGATTTAGCATACAGAAATATGCTAGTAAATAATCTCCTTTTTTCTTCGCATAAGTATAATACTAATAGAAAGATTGCTATTAGAAAAGAGGAACTCTACAGTGCTGATATATATGGAAAAACATATCGAAAAGGAACGCAAATAGTAACAGAGATATGTTTATCATCGATTGAAGATAAGTTTGCAGAAGAAGGTAACTTTAGAGAGTCCTTAGAGTTTCTATTTGATTGTATTAATAATCCAAATATTAATAATGGTGCTTTTGATGAAACTTCGTTTAATATAACAAAAGATAATATTACTAATTCAATAAAAAGTGAAAAGGAAAATCCTAATTTTGAAGCTTATCAAAAATATAAAGAACTAATAGGGAAAGATAAAGTTTTTGTAGGCTCTATTCTTGGTACTTTGGAAGAGGTAGAAAATATTACTCCTTCTAGTTTATATGAATACTATAAAACATTTTTTGATGATAATCATATTGATATTTATGTACTTGGTAATATAGAAGAAAAAGATATTTTGGATATAGACAAATATTTAAAATTTGGTTCTAATCGTATTAGTTATACTAGTACCTATGTAAATTATGAAAAAGATTATTCTGAAAAAGAGGAAGATTCTAAGTTTAATCAAAGTAAATTGTTTATGGGCGGCTCTATAAAAAGTTTAACTGAACATGAAAAAAAATATGAATCTATTATATATAATATTATTTTAGGTAATTCTCCAACTTCTAAATTATTTCAAAATATTAGGGAAAAAATGTCATATGCATATACTATATCATCAAGTATAAATAGACTTGATGGTATGTTTGTGATAAGTGCTGGAATATCTTCAAAAAACTATGAAAGCACAAAAAATGAAGTTATGAATCAAATAAAAGAAATGAAACAAGGATTCTTTAATGATAAAGATATAAATGATGCTAAAGAAGTGATTTTGAGCATTATCGAAGAAATAAATGATAACCCTTGGTCTATTATAGATCATTATAATAATTATTTATATTTTGGAGCAGATACAATAGAGAATCAAATACAAGAAATTAATAAAATACAAAAGGATGATATTGTAAATGTGGCAAATAAAATAAATATAGATACAGTGTTTTTATTAAAGGAAGATGAATATGAAGAAATACCAAATCAATAACTTCGAAGAAAACTTATATTATGAAGAATTAAATAATGGTCTAAAAATATATACGGTACCAATTAAGAATAAAAAACAGTTTAGTGTAATGTTAATCACTAGATATGGTGGTAGGGATATAAACTTTGAAAAAGATGGAAAAGTATATAATACTCCCACAGGAATTGCGCATTTTTTAGAACATAAAATGTTTGAAAGAGAAGATGATCCATTTAGCTTTTATGGAAAGTTTGGCTCTGATGTTAATGCTGCTACTTCTGATGACTATACATGTTATTATTTTATAGGTAATAAAGGTCTAGAAGAGGGGCTAAAATATTTACTAAACTGGATACAAAGTTTAAATATAACTGATGAGCAAGTAGAAAAGGAACAAGGTATTATTCTTGAAGAAGCAAGTATGTATAAAGATAATCCAAATAGAGTGCTTTATAATGAAATAAGGAAAAACATATATGTAAACGATTCTAAAAAGAATCAAGTTATTGGAACAGATGATGATATAGTAAGAATTACTAAAAAAGATTTAGATTTGTGTTACAATACTTTTTATGTTCCAAGTAATATGTATTTAATTGTTACTGGTAATGTTGATCCAGAAAGAATAATTGAAATAGCAAAACATGAAAATAAAAGTTTTAATAGAAATAATATTAATGTAAAATCAATTTATAATAATGAGCCGGATACTGTAGCGTGTGAATTTAGTGAAAAGAAAATGAATGTAGAAATTCCTAAGGTAGCAGTTGCATATAAAATAAATAAAGATATTTTTAATGGTCTAAATATAACTGCATTTGAACTAGATGTTTATTTACATTGTTTAATTAATATTTCTCTAGGTATTACATCTGAAATCAGACAAAAATGGCTTGAAAACAAATTATTTAATGATGCTTTTTATAGAATATCTGAAATTGAATCACATTACATAATTGAGTTTTATGCTACTAGTAATAAAGAGGATGAACTTATTAAAGCTCTTGAAGAATATCTAGAGGATTTACAAATAGATGAAGAAAGTTTTGAAAGAGAAAAAAAACTATGGATAGCAAATGAAATAAGATCTATTGATAATCCTATGACTGTCTTGTATGGGATACTAGATGATTTATTAGATTATGGTAATTATATTTCAAATAAAATAGAGTATATAAAACATCTTAATTATAAAACTTTAGAAAAAATTAAAAAAATCATTTCCTATAATAATAAAACGACTGTCAAGATTACACCTAAAAAGGAAAAAGCTGAAAAATAATCTTGCATACAACACTCATTTTTGGTATTATTTATTATAGAGTTAGGAGTTGGCTAATATGATTAACTTTAATAGTATTGATATTAGTAAGTGGTTTAAATTTCCTGAAGTATTGATTACTATTGGTGTAATACTTCTTATTGTATCAATTATATTGATTATAATTGCATATTTAACTACTGAAGAAAAAACTGAACAAATTGATAATGATAGTGTTGAAGAAATCTCTAATAGCAAAGAAGAGAATTTATCAAGAACAAAAGATTTTAAAACAACAAAAGGAAACAAGACACAAGAAAACTCTTCTAAAGCTAATGTTAAAAAGAATAACACTAATGTTGCAAAAACTGCTACAATAAGTGAAGATGAAGATGATATAGAACTTTTATAGTTCTTTTTTTCTTTGTTTAAAATATATTTATTGTAGGAAGGAAAGTGATAAATTAATGGATGTATTAAAAGTATCTTCTAAATCAAATTCAAATAAAGTTGCAGGAGCACTTACAAATGTGTTTAGGGAAAAAGGGCAGGTTGAAATACAAGCAATAGGTGCTGGTGCTTTAAATCAGGCAATAAAAGCAATAGCTATTGCAAGAGGATTTGTTGCTCCGTCTGGTAAAAATCTAGTATGTATTCCTGCATTTAGTGATATTACTATTGATGGAGAAGAGCGTACTGCTATAAAACTTATTGTAGAGGCTAAATAGTCTCTTTTTTTGCGCAAAAAAGGTCTTTTCAAAAAGTTACTATTATTATATAATGTTATTATAGAAGGAGTGATATGATGAGAATAAACGAGCCTAAAAAGAAGGGTACTGTAAGAACTATAATATGGGCAATAATTGATGTATTAATTGTATTAGTAGTGGCTTATTTTATATTAGGATATTTCAATTTCTTTAAAATTAGTAAAGAACAAAAACCTCTTTTTGATGGAACTGTTACATCTTATACTAAAAATGGTGGTGAAGTAACGGTAAATAATTATACAATATATAAAATAGTAAAATATAAGATTCCTAATAGAAATATTTCTTATAGTATGAAATTATGGTTTATGGAAGATGTTAAATAATATGAAGAAGAAAGATGTGTTTGTATCTATAATAAAGGGAATTATTACTGGTATCGCTAGTTTAGTTCCGGGTGTTAGTACTGCCGCTGTTCTTTTATCGGTTAGTGCTTATGATAATTTTACAGAATCATTACACAATATTGCAAAAAAAGATAATAAGGTAGTGCTTTTTGTTACCGTACCCCTTGTTATTGGTTTATTACTTGGACTAATTGGAGGTGTTCATTTAATAGATTATTTTTGGAATAAGTTTAGAATACAGACTATTCTTTTGTTTGTGGGATTAGTACTTGGTGGTATTAGAGTGATTTTTGTGAAGGAAAAGTTAAAGCTTAGTAAAAAGATCATGTTTTTATTTATTGTTATAGGTGCTTTGTTTGGTATACTATATTATTTATTAAAAGATATGACAATAATTGATAAAGTTGATTCTATGACTAATTTAATCTTTTTGGCACTTATAACTGGCTTGACTATATTAGTGCCTGGTTTATCTTTAATTACCCTAAAACTTAAAGAGAATTATAACTATATAATAGAATTAATAAGACATTTTACTAATATTTCAAATATAGTCAGTATATTAGTTTTTATAATTATGTTTGTAATAACTATATTTATAGTTTCTAAAACTATTTATAAGTTAATCAGTAGGAATAGAAGAGTTACTTATATAGTTCTTTGTAGTTTAATGTTTGCAAGTATTATAATTTCATTGTTTCAAATAAATAAGGTTACTTTTAATTTTGTAACAATTTTCACGTCAATATTAGCATTTTTATGGGGCTTTATTTTTGCTAAAAATGTGGAAAGAGAATGATTTTCTCTTTTTTCTTTTTCTTTTTTGTTGTATAATAGTTCAATGTTATTCGAAGTTGTTAAGGAGCAATTTATGATAGATAATTATATGTTATTTAAAAATTTACCTTCGATTGATTTACATGGTGAAGATAAAATTAGTGCAATTATTAAAACTAAAGAATTTATAAACGATAACATAAAGTTACAGAATGAATTAATAATTATAATACATGGAATAGGAAAAGGTATATTAAGAAAGGAAATACATGGTTATCTAAAAAAGGAGAAAAAAGTAAAAGCATATAAACTAGATATATTTAATAAAGGGATAACTATTGTCGAATTAATTAAGATTAACAAATTTGAAATAAAAAGATAAAATATAGCAAATTAGTTAAATGGTGATAAAAAAGTGGAAAGTACAAAAGTAATAAATTTAAATGAAGAAGGATATCAAGAAGTATTAATGTATCAAAATCAGAATCCAAATAGAAAATATTCAATATCTGCAATAAAATATATAAAAAATGGTGAAAGTACAGAGTATGAGCTTTTAACAGATGGAGAAATAAAAGAATTAAAAACTACAGAAAAGGAAAACTATTACAATGATAAAGATAAATACATAGTAAGACGTAGAGTAATAGAGGTTGAAAATGCAAGTTATGTAATAATACAAAGAATATATGAAAAAGATGTAGTAAATGCTATAGTTTTTACTAAACTAGAAGAAATTGGCAAGTTAAAGAAAATTAAACAAATATCACAAATTAACAATAAAAATGAAAAATTATTAACTTATCAAAAACCATATGTTAGAAAAATTACTTTGAAATAAGATTTTAAATAAAAACTGATATTTAGAATTATTATCTAATTATCAGTTTTTATTTATATTATTTTTAATAATATTAGCAATATTTATTTTTTCACTATCGTTTAAGTCATTCCAGAATAATTCGAGCATTACTCCTAGTCCTGGTAGTACTAATTCATCACCAGTAACTACTGATTCATTGATAGTTTCAATGATATCATTTTCATTATCTCCTTTTATTTTACTAATAACATTTTTTCTAATATCTATAGTCATTTTTATCACCAGTAATATTATGTAAATTTAATAATAAAATTATACAAAAATATTGAAATATTTTTTAAAATAAAGTATATTTAATGTAAGGAGATGATAATATGACAGCACTAATAATTATTGGTGTAATTGTTCTAGGACTAGTGGGATGGTTTTTTGGAACATATAATAGTTTAGTTTCGCTTAGAAACAAAAAAGATGACCAATGGTCACAAATTGAAGTACAACTTAAAAGAAGAGCAGATCTTATTCCTAATTTAGTGGAAACAGTAAAAGGATATGCTAAACATGAAAAAGGAACTTTTGAAGATGTAATTAAAGCACGTAATACTTACGTAAGTGCAAGTACTCCTGAAGAAGAAATGAAAGCTAGTGGAGAAGTAACTCAGGCTTTAAACAAATTATTTGCTTTAGCAGAATCTTATCCTGATTTAAAGGCAAATGAAAACTTTATGGGTCTACAAAATGATTTAAAAGAAACTGAAGATAAAATTTCTTATTCTAGACAATTTTATAACGATTCAGTTTTAAGTTATAACAATAAAGTACAAATGGTACCTTCAAATATTGTTGCTAATATCGGAGGATTCCAAAAAGCACCATTTTTTGAAGCAAGTGAACAAGATAAAGAAACACCAAAAGTTAGTTTTGAATAGACTTACAAAAAGTAAGTCTTTTTTAAAATGAAAGGAGACATTATGAATAGAATTAAATATATTTTATTTTCATTACTTTTACTTCTACCTTTTTCAGTAAAAGCTGATCATTTATATAATGTCGATATGAATATTAATATTGCAAAAGATGGTACTGCTTCTGTTACTGAAACATGGGATGTAAAAGCTGATAGTGGTTCTGAATGGTATAAAGCTTATAATAATTTACAAAATGTTGAAATATCTAATTTTACAGTTTCGATGGATGGAAGTCCTCTTAAATATAAGAGTTGGGAAGTTGATGAGACTTTAAGCCAAAAAAGAGGTTATTATGGTATTAATCACACTAGTGAAGGGATAGAACTTTGCTTTGGTAAGTATGATATGAAAAGACATAAATTTACTATGAAATACACTATGTCTAACTTTGTGTTTAATACTGATGATGCACAAGTTATATATTTTACACTTCTTCCTAATGCTACTACTGATAAATTTAATGTAAATATAACTAGTTATTATAGTTTTCCTGATACTTTAGATGTATGGGGTTATGGTTATAAGGGTTATGCTTATGTAAAAGATGGAAAGATTACTATGACTAATGAAGATGGACTTGATGATGAATATGTAGTTTTACTTGCTAAATTTCCACAAAACACATTTGAAACTAGTAATTCATATGATGATTTTACTTCTTTTGATGATGTACTAAGTCTTGCAAAAGAAGGCTCATTTGAACATGATTATACTAATTATGGATATGATAATGATACTGATTTTGCTGATATATTTTTTGGTATTGTTTATGCTTTAGTATTTATAATACCAATTACAATTGGATTAATTGCAGGAATAAACTCTGGTTATGGTTATAAAGATAACAAAAAAATTGATAAGAAAAATACTCCAATGTTTAGAGATATACCTTGTAATAAAGATATTTACTATGCAAATGCACTTGTTAATTTAAATAGTTTTGGTTATAAAGAAGGCAACATTTTGGGAGCTATTATTCTAAAATGGGTGAAGGAAAAGAAAATTAAGTTTATAAAATCAAAAGAAGGACTATTTGATAGCAAAACAGGTTCAATTGATTTAACTAGTGATTCTACTTTTGACAATGCTTTGGAAGGTGAATTATTCTCACTTATGAGAGCAGCTTCTGGTGATGGTATTCTAGAAGCAAAAGAACTTGAAAAATGGTGTAGGAAGCATTATTCTAAATTTTTAAATTTATTTGATAAAATCAAAAATGATGAGATAAATAGATTAAAAAGAGAAAATCATATCTATAAAAGAACAAATAAAGCAGAATGCAAAAAGAAAAATGTAATGGATGATACTATTTATAATGATAGTAAAGAGTTATATGGATTGAAGTTATTTTTACAAGAGTTTTCAAGAATTGATACAAAGGAAGTGCTAGAAGTCCATATTTGGGATGAATATTTAATGTTTGCCTATCTATTTGGTATAGCAGATAAAGTTGCTAAACAACTTAAAAATTTATATCCTGAAACATTAAATAATCCTTATAATGATACATATTTTGATTATAATACAGTTCTATTTATTAATAATATATCAACTCGTAGTGTTAGTGCTGCATCAAGCGCTAGGGCAGCTGCTGAGAGTTATTCAGGCGGTGGAGGAGGCTTTTCTTCTGGAGGAGGAGGAGGCGGTTCCTTCGGTGGTGGCGGCTCTATGGGAGGTCGTTAGTTAAGAATAATTAATGTCAAGTTTTCCTTGTTTATCAAGAAAATATTTGACATTTTTCTTATTTTGTGTTATAATTTAAACACTTAAAAAATTACCAGAATAGGGGGTTAGGTAATATGGAAAGCAGAATATTACATTATCATTTTGAATATGTTAATGAAAATGAATTTAGAAAAAAAGAAAGATCAGTACGTAAGTATAACATGCTTGCTTATAAGAAACTTACTTTTGAGTATTATCCAAGTATTCGTGAAGGCAAATTCTTAGGTAAACTTGTATCTACTGATTCTAAAGAACATAGTAAAACTTATGAACTTAAGTTACCTACAGATAATTTATTTGCAAAGGTTCATGGAGATGTTACATTACATTATACTGTATATGAAGATTCTAGAGCAGTTCTTCTTTCGAATATTACACCTGATTCTATTTTAGAAGAAGGTCATAGAAGTGAACTTAGTACATATAAAGGTGTAATGATTTCTAAAACAAATGCTGAAAAAGATATGTTTAAAGTTAATTTACTTAATGCAATTAAAAACCAATAAGAATTTTCTTATTGGTTTTTCTTTTACATTTTTCGATAAAGTCCTACTACTTTTCCAAGTATTGTCGCATTATTCAAAATAATAGGTTCTAAAGCATCATTTTCTGGTTGTAATCTAATGTGATCTTTTTCTTTATAAAAGGTTTTTACTGTTACTTCATTATTTTCGTTCATGGCTACTACTATTTCGCCATTGTTAGCAGTGTTACTTCTTTCTACTAGTACTATATCATTATCGTGAATTCCAACATTAATCATACTATCTCCGCTTACATTTAAAGAGAATGTTTCTTTTTTAGGATTTATCATAAATGCTGGAACGTCAAAGTATTCATCAGGTCTTTGAATAGCTTCAATTGGGTTTCCTGCAGTAACTTTTCCAAGTAGGGGAAGTGAAACTACAGTATCATTTTTTTCGTCATATTCATTTGGTACTAAAAGTTCAATAGTTCTATTTTTTTCTTTGTCTTTTTTTATATATCCTTTTTCTTGTAAATGATCTAAATGTACATGTATTGTTGCTGTACTGTTTAAATTAGTTAATTCGCATAATTCTCTTACAGTTGGGGGATATCCTTTTTTGGCTAAATACTTCTTTAATTCATTTAATACTCTTTCTTGTTTTACAGTTAATTTTTCCATACACCTTACCTCCAGTTTAAGAGTATCATATAAATATATGTTTGTCAAACAAATGTTTTTAAAATTTACTATTTACAAATAAAATCATTTGTATTAGAATATAATTAGTTAAGGATGCGATGATAAGGCTTGGAAACCTTTAGCAGATACTATAAAGGGATTCGAAAGAATAATTAGAGTGGAACCGCGGCGCAAGTCGTCTCTAAGGTATAATTTCGTGTCCTTTTTTATTTAGAAAGGGTGATATTATGAATATGGAAAAAATGGTGAACTTTTGTAAAAATTATGGTTTTGTATTCCAAGGAAGTGAAATTTATGGAGGGCTTGCTAATACTTGGGACTATGGACCTCTTGGAGTAGAGCTTAAAAATAATATTAAAAAAGTATGGTGGAAAAGATTCGTTCAGGAAAGTAGTAATAGTTATGGTATTGATGCTGCGATTCTTATGAATCCTCTAGTATGGGTAGCCTCTGGTCATGTATCGTCTTTTTCAGATCCATTAATAGATTGTAAAGAATGCAAAGCTAGACATAGAGCAGATCACTTAATCGAAGGTTTTACTGATGAGGTAATACCTGATACTATGACTGATGAAGAAATGGTTAAATATATTCGTGGTCACAATATACCTTGTCCAAATTGTGGTAAAAGTAATTATACTGATATACGTGAGTTTAATTTAATGTTTGAAACCAATAGAGGCGTTGTAAAAGATGCAACTTCTAAGGTATATTTAAGACCTGAAACTGCACAAGGGGAATTTGTAAACTTTTTAAATGTACAAAGAACTATGAGGGCTAAAGTACCATTTGGTATAGGGCAAATAGGTAAAGCTTTTAGAAATGAAATTACTCCTGGTAACTTTACTTTTAGAACTATTGAATTTGAACAAATGGAACATCAATGGTTTTGCAAGGAAGGAACTGATAGTAAGTTTTATGAAGAATTTAAAGAAAAAGCAAAGAAGTTTTTACTTGATCTAGGAATAAAAGAAAACAATATTAGATTTCATGATCATGATAAATTGTCTCATTATGCAAAGGAAGCATGTGATATAGAATATAACTTTCCATTTGGATTTAGTGAGCTTTGGGGCACACATAATAGAACTAATTACGATTTAAGTAATCATCAAGAGCATTCTAAAAAGTCTATGGAATATTTAGATTCTGAAACAAATGAAAAATACATTCCTTTTGTAATAGAATCTTCAGTAGGATGTGATAGACTAACACTCGCTATACTTTGTGATGCGTATAACGAAGAAAAAGTAGGGGATGATACTAGAGAAGTATTAAAGCTTCATCCTGCTGTTGCACCTTATAAAGTATCAGTTTTGCCTTTAGTAAAGAAATATCATAGTGAAAAAGCAAAAGAATTATATCAAATGTTATCTAAAGAATTTATGACGAGCTATGATGAGGCCGGTTCTATTGGTAAGAGATATAGAAGAGCAGATGCGATAGGGACAGTTTTCTGTTTAACTGTTGATGATAATACACTGGATAATAATATCGTTACTTTAAGAAACAGAGATACTATGGAACAAATCACAATTAATATTGAGGATATCATAAGTTATGTAAACGAAAGAATTAGATTTTAGGATTCTTTCGTTTTTTTTCGACATATTTTTTTATTTATAATTGATACACTATTTATGGTGATTTTATGAAAGAATTATATATTTTTGATGTAAAAGAAGAATTTTATAAGTTATATAAAGCGAAGCCTGGAGAACTTTTTTATATTTTTAATAGAATCTATAATATGAAGGCAAGTGATAAAGAATATGGATATAATTTATTTTGTCAAATAAGTAACTTTATGGATAAGAATAAAGTTAATGCTCTTATAAAGAATAATTATAAGGATAAGATTATGTACTCTTGTAATGGCAGTGAACATATCATAAATAATTTGTTTTTAAATGAAATATCTATTTTAACTGTTAAGAATCCTAATATAAAAATAGAAAGTAATATAAAGAAACCTTCTTTTTTGGAAGATCTAAGAGATTTAAAACTGCATTTATTTGTTTGTGATTTTAAAGAAAAGAATTATTACTTTATAACTAGAAAAAGATCAAAAGTAAACTAATTTATTATATTTTGCTTGATATTTCATAAAGTATTATATAAAATAGTTTATGGAGGGATGTTTATGTGGCATGATATATTAATGGTAGTAATAGGACTTATTGGGGGAATTGTTATTGGATTTTTTGGCGCAAGATTATTTATGCAAAGATATTTAAAAAAGAATCCTCCAATTAATGAAGAAATGGTTAAAATAATGATGAGTAGTATGGGAAGAACTCCAAGTCAAAAACAAGTTAACCAAGTAATGAAACAAATGCAAAGAGTAAAATAAAAGCATCTTTTATAGATGTCTTTTTGTTAAAAATAAAACTACACATAAAGTGTAGTTTTTTTTAATTAAAGTTTCAACCGCACCACTTATTTATAATTATATTCTATATCATCTGCAGACTGAAAATCAAATATTTTTCTTGGCATCATATTTATTTTCCAACAAATATCATCTAAATATATCTGAGGAATCATTTTCATTGAACTTCCTTTTGGAATGAATCTTCTCACCAATGCATTTGTTCTTTCATTGGTTCCTCTTTGAAAAGAACAATATGGATCGCATTTATAAAGCTTTACTCCGAGTTTTTTTGCTGTTATTCCAAGTACATTAAATTCTAACCCATTATCTACAGTTATTGACTTTACTTTTATATTCTTTTTTATTATATATTCGTATATTAATTTGTCCATATAATACTCTTGTTTATAATTAGCTTTTATTAACCACAGTTTTCTACTACATCTATCTACAATAGATACAATACATTCATTTTCGTTCTTTTTTCCAACGATAGTATCTATTTCTAAATGGCCTAATTCTTGTCTCTCATCTATGTATTTAGGCCTTAAACTAATTGGTAAAACTGTTCTATTGTGTAAGTTCCATTCAAAGTGTTTCATCATGCCACTTTTCCTTTTTTTGCCAGTTCTCTTCTTATAACATAATCCTTCGTAAGATAGATGTAATTTACCTTGATTAATCCAATTATAGACCGTTTGTACTGATGGACATTTTACATTCTTATACCTTCTTTTAAACAGATTAACACATACTTCTATAGAGCATGTTCTCCGATCATAATGAGACAATAAATACTGAATAAATATTGGGTATCGTTCTTCAATGTCTATTTTTCTCTTAAAATACTTTTTATTTTTATATCTAGATATAGTTGAGTGATGTATTCCTAGTCTTCGTGCAACTTCTCTCATAGATAGTCCTTGTTTTAATAAAATATCTATTTCTACTTTCTTTTTTTCTGTTAATTGAGTATAATTCATATAGGAGTCCTCCTTTGGCGGGTTGGGCTCTTTTTATTGTATCAAAAAACCACACCGAGTGGTGCGGTTGAAATTTGAATTTAGGAAAAATATTTCCCGGGAAATATTTTTTTAATAAAACAAATATAATTAAAACACTAAAAATAAACATGTTTCACGTGAAACATAA
>CADBUX010000023.1 GCA_902797995.1 uncultured Erysipelotrichaceae bacterium
TGATATTTTAAGAATAATAGATAAAATAGATAAAATTGGAGTAGAATCTGTAAAAGAAGAACTACTTAAGTTATCATTAGATAACGATACTATATCTAAAATCATCGATTTTATTAGTATAAAAGGTTCAAACGAAGAAGTATTTTCTTCTATAAAAGAACTAAATATTAATAATAGTACATTTAATGAAGGTATTGAAGAACTTAAATTTGTAACTGATTACCTTGATAAATTTGGTTTTGATAGAAATTATTATAAAATAGATTTAACTATAGCTAGAGGCTTAGATTATTATACTGGTACTATATATGAAACAATATTAGATGAACATCCATCACTTGGAAGCATATGTTCAGGCGGTAGATATGGCGGCCTTACTAAACATTATATTGATAAAGAATTTGATGGAATAGGTATTTCTATTGGTATTACAAGACTATTTTCAGTACTATTAGATTTAGGAATAATAAAGCCAACAAGTAAAACTTTATCAAAAGCATTAGTAGTACCATTTACTAGTGAAAATATAAGTTATTGTTCAACAATAGCTAATACTTTAAGAGAAAATGGTATTAAATGTGAAGTCTATTATGAAGATAAAGCTTTTAAAAAGAAACTTAATTATGCAAATAGACTAGGTATTCCATATGTTATTATTATTGGTGACGATGAAGAAAAAAATAATCAAGTTACTATCAAGAATATGGAAACCGGTGATCAACAAACTATTAATAAAGATAAGATTTTAGAAGTGTTTAAAGAAGAAGTCTAATGGCTTCTTTTTTGAGAATGAGAGGGTTATATGGATTTAAAAGATATTGAAAGAAGTATAATTAAAGCTTATAAATCAAAAATATATGCTAAGTTTTTACGTGCTATTAAAGAATATTCTTTAGTAAAAGATGGTGATAGTATTTGTGTATGTATTTCTGGAGGAAAAGATTCGTTTTTAATGGCTAAGTGCTTTCAGGAATTAAAAAGACATAGCAAATTTAATTTTGATGTTAAATATATAGTAATGGACCCTGGCTATAGAAAAGAGAATCTTGATAAGATTAAATTCAATTTAGAATTACTTGGTATTCCAGCAGAAATATATAAAAGCAATATTTTTGAAAATATAAAAAATTATGACTCAATGTGTTATTTTTGTGCAAGAAAAAGACGTGGTTTTTTATATGCTAAGGCACAAGAACTTGGTTGTAATAAAATAGCACTCGGACATCATTTCGACGATGTAATAGAAACGATTCTTTTAAATATTTTATATGCCGGAGAATATAAAACAATGATGCCAAAACTAAAAAGCACTAATTTCGAAGGAATGGAACTTATTAGACCAATGTATTTTATAAAAGAAAAAGATATTATTTCTTGGAAGAATCATTGTTCTCTAGAGTTTTTAGATTGTGCTTGTACTGTTGTAGAAAAGAAGTTTGGTAAAAGAAAAGAAATAAAAGAATTAATAGAAAAATTTAGAAAAATAGATAAAAACATAGATATTCATATATTTAAAAGTAGTGAAAATATAAATATAGATGCAGTACTTGGATATCAAGATGAAAAAGGGTCTCATTCATTCTTAGATAAATACGATATGTAAAATTATATGTAAACCTATTGAAATAACAATTTTTATTTGCTATACTTAAACTACCAAAGGTTAGTGTTAAAACCGTACAAGCAACGATAAGGGGATCTAATTAATACTGGTGTCGAATGCTTAGGTACTACTTAAGAATCCTAAAGGTATTATGTGATTTACCACCTGTATATAATCAGGTTTCGTTAAATGACCTTTGGTTTTTTTATGTACATTTATGTATATATTTGTTATAATTATATCGGAGGATTAATGCTATGAACCGAAGTAAATTAAGAGAAATTATTATAACTATTTTATATCAATCCTATATATATGATGATAAAAATATTTCATATGATATCGATAACTTAATAAAAGAAAATCTTGAAATCGAGAATGACTTTGTAAAAAATGCAGTTTTGTACGTAAAAGAAAATCAAATTACTATTAACAATTTGGCTAATAAATATATGAAAGATTGGAATATTGATAGACTAAGTAAAGTAGATAAAGCTATTATATCGCTTGCTATTTATGAACTTACTGAAGCCGATACTCCATCTGTTGTAGCAATAAATGAAGCAATCGAATTATCTAAAAAGTATAGTGATGAAAAAGTAACAAAACTAATAAATGGTATTTTAGATAAAATACTTCATGAAGAGGTTTCTAATGAATGATAAATATTTAACAGTTACTCAGATTAATAGATATATAAAGTATAGACTAGATACTGATGATAATTTAAAAACAGTTTATCTAAAGGGAGAAATAAGTAATTTCAAAAATCATACTTCAGGACATTTCTATTTTACTTTAAAAGACGAAAACAGTAGAATTCTTGCTGTTATGTTCCGCAATAATGCAAGTAGAATTAAATTTGTACCAAGAGATGGCTCTAACGTATTAGTAATAGGTAGAATTAGTTGTTACGAAGCAAATGGTAATTATCAAATATATGTTGAAGAAATGATTGAAGATGGTATTGGTAATCTATACTTAGAATTCGAAAAACTTAAGAAAAAACTTGGTGATAAGGGATACTTTGATGAATCTCATAAAAAACCTATTCCGCGCTTTCCAAAAAAAATTGGTGTAATTACAGCTTCTACTGGAGCTGCCATCAGAGATATAATCACCACTATTAATAGAAGATATAATCTTGCTGAAATTATTCTTTTTCCTTGTTTAGTTCAAGGTGAAAATGCTAAAGATGACATAGCTTTCAATATTAAGCTTGCAGATTCATATAACTTAGACACTATTATCGTAGGCCGTGGTGGAGGCTCAATCGAAGATCTTTGGGCATTTAACGAAGAAATAGTAGCGGAAGCAATCTTTAACGCAAAAACACCAATAATAAGCGCAGTAGGGCATGAAATAGATTTTACAATAAGTGATTTTGTATCAGATTTAAGAGCGCCAACACCAACAGCAGCTGCTGAACTTGCAGTACCTAATAAAGATGATATAAAAAAACTCATTGAACAGCTAAAAAGCAGAGTAGTAAAAAGTACAATTAATAATTTGAAATATAATAAAAAAAGATTAGAAGTTTTACTAAACTCTTATGTTTTGAAAACTCCTGAAACTATTTATGAAGTAAAAATGCAAAAAGTTGATTTGCTTATAGAAAAACTTATTATGTACACTAACAATATTTTAGATAACAAAAGCTATCGATTTACTTCATTAATTGATAAACTTGAAGCACTAAGCCCAATCAAAACTTTAAAAAGAGGCTACTCTATTACTAGAGTAGATAATAAAATTATTTCGAATATTAATAAATTAAAAGAAGGAATGATAATAAAAACAGAGTTAAATGAAGGTATAATAACTTCAAAAATTATGGAGGTAAAAAATGGAAACTAAAAAAGAAAAAAATTTTGAAGAAAGTTTAGAAAATTTAGAAAAAATAGTAAAAGCTTTAGAAAACGGGGATGTTCCTTTAGATGAGGCTATAGAAAAGTTCAACGAAGGAATGAAATATGCAAGTGTTTGTAATGAAATACTTGAAAATGCAACTAAAACTGTAACTAAAGCATTAGATAAAGATGGCAATTTAAAAGATTTTGAAGTATCTAAAGTGGAAGAGTAGTACTAAATATAATAAAACTTGATTTATACTAACTAATTTGATAAAATAATTGAGGTGATAGATTTGGAAAAATTCTTTAAAAATATAAAAAAATATTATAAATATGCCATTAGAAGTGCTAAAGCAGAACTTAAAAGTGAAGTAGCAGACTCTTATCTTAACTGGTTATGGTGGATAATAGAACCTTTCTGTTTTATGCTTATATATGTCTTTGTTTTTGGAGTTGTTTTTCATAACAATACTCCATACTTTGCATCATTTGTCTTTATAGGTTTAACCTGTTGGGATTTCTTTAATAGAATGATAAATGGTAGTGTCAAACTTATTACAAATAATCGTGATTTAGTTACTAAAGTATATATTCCTAAATATATATTACTACTTGCAAAATCTTTTACTTACTTATTCAAAATGGGAATATCACTTGTTATTACATTTGGACTTATGATATTTCAAGGAGTGCCTCTATCGTGGCATATAATTTTCATAATACCAATCATTGCGATTTTATACGTTTTAACCTTTGGAGCAGGTATGATTCTAATGAATTTTGGAGTTACTATTAATGATTTAAGTAATTTCACTAGTATACTACTTAGAATGGTATTCTATTTATCAGGTGTCTTCTATAACATAAATGAACGTCTCCATGGAAAAATCAAGTTTTTCTTACTTAGAATAAATCCAATAGCTTTTATTATGAATGAACTTAGAAAAGTTTTATTACAAAATCGTTTTCCAAGTTTTGTAGGTCTTACTTTTTGGTTATGTGTAGGTATAATACTATGTGCTATTGGTATTCATATGATACATAAAAATGAAAACAGTTATGCGAAGGTGATATAATGAAAACTGAAAGCAAAAATACAAAAACAAAAAAAATTACAGTAACAGTAAAAGATTTATATATTAGTTATCGTGGTCTTAAAAAAACTTCAATAAGAGCGTCAATAGGAAAGCTTAAAAGTAAAGTAGAAGTATTTGAAGCTTTAAAAGGAGTAAGCTTTGAAGTAGAAGAAGGTAAAATACTAGGTATTATTGGTAAAAATGGTAGTGGTAAATCAACAATGTTGCGTGCAATCGCAGGAATATTCTCACCAGATAAAGGAACAATAGATTTACATGGTAATAGTGTATCACTTTTATCAATTGGAGTAGGATTTAATAGAAAACTAACAGGCAAAGAAAACATTTATCTTTCTGGAATGCTTCTTGGATTTAGTGAAGAACAAATAAAAGCTAAAGAAAAAGAGATAATTGATTTTGCAGATATTGGAGATTTTATAAATAGACCTGTTAAAACATATTCATCTGGTATGTATTCTAAACTTGCTTTTGCAATTACTGCCATACTTGAAACAGATATTATGCTTATAGATGAAGTATTAAGTGTTGGAGATACTAGATTTAAAGAAAAAAGTTATAATAAAATGAAAGAACTTATTTCAGATACACATCGTACTGTTTTAATCGTATCACATAGCTTAGATACCATAAAAAATTTATGTGATGAAGTGTTATGGCTTAATGATGGAGAAATTATAGATATTGGTAAACCAGAAGATATTATTCCTAAATATGTTGAATTTATGAATAAATAATGATAAATGGCAGTGTTTTGTGCATTGTCTTTTTATTATGGAAAATTTTGATTACTATAAAAATAATATTTTTGTAGATAATAATAATGTAGTTTGTTTAAGGAGTTGATAAAATGTTTTTTAAAAATTTTAAAAACAAACTATGTATGGTTCTTTTAATTACTATTCTTAGTATGCCAATATCTGCTTTAGCTTATTCAGAATCCGTTGTTTTAGGTGGAGAAAACGTTGGAATTGAAGTAAAATCAGCAGGAGTACTTGTAGTAGGATTTTATAATATTAATTCTTCATCTCCAGGCCAAAAAGCTGGACTAAAAATCGGAGATGTCATTACAAAGGTAGATGATACTGTTATTCATGGAATAACTGATCTATCAAAGCATTTTGATGACAAAGAAAGTATAAAAATAACATACAAAAGAGGTAATAGTACAAATACAACAATACTTAATTTACAAAAAGACAAAGATGTGTATAAAACCGGTATATATGTAAAAGATAGTATAATGGGAATAGGTACACTTACCTTTATCGATCCTACAAACAATAGATTCGGAGCATTAGGACATGAAATATTAGAACAGACAACAGGCGTTAAATTTGAGGTAAAAAACGGCAAAATATTTAAGTCTAGTGTAACTAGTATAGAAAAGGCAGAAAGAGGCTCGGTAGGAGAGAAAAACGCTATTTACAATGCTGATGAAGTATATGGAACAATAGACAAGAATGATTTAACAGGAATATATGGTACATATACTAAAAATTATAATAAAAATCAATTAATAGATATATCGACAAATGTAAAAACAGGTCCCGCGACTATAGTAACAGTATTAAAAAATTCTGATAAGGAAAAGTTTGATATAAAAATATTAAGTATAGATTTTGACCACAAAACAAAAAATATTTTATTTGAAGTAACAGATCAAACTTTACTTAAAAAAGGTAATGGGATAGTACAAGGTATGAGTGGATCTCCAATAATACAAAATGATAAACTTGTTGGTGCAGTAACTCATGTATTAGTAGATGATCCACATAAAGGATATGGTATACTAATTACTAACATGTTAAAAGAATCTGAAGAAGACTAGTTTTAGTCTTCTTTTTCACAAAAATTTCACAATTTCTTCTCATTTGTTTCATAGTGCTTATATAAAATATTACATGAAAGAGGTAATATTATTATTATTATATTAAAACGTTAACCAATAAATCCTTATCAAATATATACTCCGCCTCTTTCAAATATAAAATATCAAGATTTACTTCTTTTATGATATAATTTATGTAGGAGGTCATTATGAAAGTTTTAATAGTAGACGATGAAGAATTAATAAGAAATATTATTAAAGAATATTGTCATAATGAAGGATATTTAACAGATGAAGCTGGCGATGGGTTTGAAGCTATTGAAAAGGTTAGAAATAATGATTATGATATTGTTATTCTTGATTTAATGATGCCTAAACTTGACGGTTATTCTTCATATAGACAGATAAAAGATATTAAAAATATTCCTACTATTGTTTTGTCAGCACGGAGTGAAGAAGCAGATAAACTTCTAGGATTTGATCTTGGAGTTGATGATTATATGACCAAACCATTTTCTCCAAAAGAGTTAATGGCTAGAATAAAAGCAGTTTTAAAAAGATCAACTCCAGATGATGAAAATCTATTTGTTTATAAAAAGTTAAGAGTTGATAAAGTAGGGCATAGTGTTATTATTAATGATAAAGAGATAATGCTTACTCCGAAAGAATACAATTTGCTTTTATATTTTATTGAAAACAAAAATATTGCTTTATCACGTGAACAATTATTAAGCAAAGTTTGGGGCTATGATTTTTTTGGGGATGACAGAACTATAGATACACATATAAAAATGCTTAGAAATAATCTTGGAGAATACAGAGATTTAATAAAAACAGTTCGTGCAGTAGGATACAAGTTTGAAATTAAAGACTAGAAGTCTCCGTGCTAATTTACTTATATATTTTTTAGTATTTTCTGCAATTATACTAAGCTTTTTATATTTTTTCCAAATTATTTTTTTTAATACATATTATAAAATTAATAGAACCAATATCCTAGAACAAACAGTTTCTCAAATAGAGAAAAATTATAACAAAAAAAATAGGGAAGATATACTTAATACATTATCAATCGATAACGAAGTATGCATTCAAATAATTGATGACGACAATTTAGTTTATTATTCTGATTATTATAGACATTGCGCTGGTAAAGATGATGCAGGATTAAAAGAAATAAAAGAAGAATTTATGAAAAGTAAAAACAAGTATCTCAAACTTGAATTTATAAATAATGCTTATAATAACAAATCATTAGTTTATGGTAAGCAAATACAGAAGAATACTTATCTGTTTGCAAATGCTTCTTTACAACCAATGGATAAAAGTATTAGCTTGCTTAAAAGTCAGTTTATTTATGTTGCTTTTACAGTTCTTCTTTTATCATTCATTATTTCGTATTATTTTTCCAAAAGAATAGCAGATCCAATCTTAAAAATTAATACTGCTGCTAAAAAATTAGGATCCAAAAGTAATGAAGCCAAGTTTGTGTGCAATACCGAGGTGTATGAATTAAAAGAACTTGCTAATACTTTAAATGAAGCTGCTAAAGAACTTAGTAAAACAGATGAGTTAAGACGCGAATTTCTAGCTAACGTTAGTCATGATTTAAAAACTCCACTTACTATGATTGAAGCCTATGCAGCATCTGCTAGAGATTTAAACCACAATAATAAAAAGAAAAGGGAACGTGATTTAAACATAATTATAGATGAGGCAGAAAGATTAAATATGTTAGTTAATGACATTTTGCTATTATCAAAAATGGAAAATAGAAACACTAAATTAAATATTGAACAGATAGATATTAAAAACTTTATTTCTACTATTTTAGAAAGATTTGCCATATATAAAAATGATGGTTATATCTTTGAATTTAAAGAAGATGATACCTACATAATTGAAGCAGATAAACAAGGATTAGAAAGAGTTATATATAATTTAGTAAACAATGCAATTAATTATACTGGAGATGACAAAAAAGTAAAAATTTCTTATGAAAAAGATAAAAACTATCTTAGAATTAATATAATTGATACAGGTAAAGGAATAGAAGAAAAAGACAAAAAACTAGTATGGAATAAGTATTTTAGAATTAATAAAAGGCATAGAAGAGAAGCAAGAGGTACAGGACTTGGCCTTTCTATAGTAAGAGAAATACTAGACGAGCATAATTTTGAATACGGAATAGATTCTAAAATAAATAAAGGAAGTTGTTTTTGGTTTAAATGCAAAATAAAGAAATGAAACTTATTCATTTCTTTTATTTATGATTAAAATAACCATTTATAACAGCCAAACTTTCGTTAACAACAATAAACGCATTTCTATCATATTCTTTTACCAATTTATGAAGCTTATCAAAGTCTTTTTTATTTATTTCCATAAATAACATATACTTATCAGGCAATCCTTTTTTTTCATTAATATCCATTACTGATACAGCAAAACCATTATTTCTTAGTTTATCTAACCAGTCTTGTGTTGCCTTATTAGTAACAATCTGAACCTGTAAATTGCCTTTGATTACATATCTTGATATTAAACCTCCAACATATGTACCGGTAGCAAAACCTAAAGCATAAGCAATTCCTATAACTGTACCATCCATTGCAGTATCAAGTGCTTCTTTTGCTATTAAAAACCAAATTAAAACTTCAAAAAAACCTATAACACTTGCTAAAAATATCTTATCCTTAACTGTTATAATAGTTCTAATAGTACCTAAAGTTACATCTATAATTCTAACAAAAAATATTTTTATACATAAAAATAAAATACTCACACTTATCACCAGTATTAGTATTTCCTAAAAGTAAAAAAAAATTAAGGAATTACCTTAACTTGCAGAAACAATATAATAAATAGAAACAGCTAAAGAAGAGCCAACTAAACCAAGAAGCATTAGCATAATTACAATTTTTTGAACTTTTTTACTCATTTACATTACCTCCAGATAATGTAATTATAACAAAACTATCATTTATCGTCAATTATAAGTAAGAATTTGTCTAATTAAATAAGTTTTATAATAAAACTAACTTTAATATAATTTAGTGGTGATAATTATATGAGAATGAATTTAAAAAATACTAATCGTACTAATAAAAAAAGTATAAGGATTAATATTAAAAACATTAAACTAAATACCAAAAATCTTTTTATATTTCTATTATCATTTTCTATAGTTACTATATTACTCGGATTCATTTTCTATTTTTTGATATCTTCACAAGATAAAGAAGTAATAAATCAAGTAGTAATAAATAATTTCAAAATAAAGGAAAGTTATAATTACTTAAAACTGTTAAAAGAATCAATTTTTCAAAACACATACAATATAACACTAATTTGGATCTTAGGCCTTAGTGTAATTGGAGTGATAGCCATTATTTTTATATATTTTTGTGAAATGTTCAGCATTGGTTTTACAATGGCTTCTGTTATTTCTACTTATAAAGCAAAAGGATTAATTGGAATACTGATTTATTTAATACCAAGTAAAATCTGTTATATAATAGTACTTTTTTTATTGTCATATTTTTCAATTAGAATTTCTTATAAAATAATAAGACTATTGTTTACTAAAGAAGAAATAAAAATTAAAAAAGATATGCAAAAATATTTTAAAGTATTACTATTTTCCTTTATTGTAATGGTAGGAGTTAGTATGTTAGAAGTTTTTATTGATCCAATTTTTATAAAACTTTTTACAAAACTATAACTTTATGATATAATTTATACCGAAAGAAAGGGATAGGCATGAAAAGAGTAATCGTAGGAGTATCTGGTGGAGTTGATTCTTCTGTTGCACTTATATTACTGAAAAATCAAGGATATGAAGTAGAAGGACTATTTATGCGAAACTGGGATAGCTTAGTAAATAATGATATAAATGGTAATCCCACTTTAGAAAACGATATTTGTACTCAAGAACAAGACTATAATGATGCAAAATCAGTATGCGATAAGTTGGGAGTAAAACTTCATAGAGTTGATTTTGTAAAAGAGTATTGGGATTATGTATTTAGTTACTTTTTAGATGAATTAAAAAAAGGTAGAACTCCTAACCCTGATGTTATGTGTAATAAATATATAAAATTTGATTTATTTATAAAAGAAGCACAAAAATTGGGAGCAGATTATATTGCAACAGGGCATTATGCTAAAATTATTGATGGTAATTTGTACAAAGCAAAAGATATAAATAAAGATCAAAGTTACTTTTTATCACAACTTACAAATGAACAATTAAAAAATGTTTTATTTCCATTGGGAGACATCACAAAAGATAAGGTAAGGAAAATTGCAAGAGAATATGATTTAGTTACTAAAGATAAGAAAGATTCAACCGGTATATGTTTTATCGGAGAAAGAAATTTCAGAAAATTTTTAAGTAATTATTTGCCTAATAAACCTGGAAATATTGTAAATATTGATACTAATGAAGTTTTAGGTACTCATATAGGACTTATGCATTATACGATAGGGCAAAGAAAAGGATTAAATATCGGAGGTACTAAAGAGAAACTATTTGTAGTTGGAAAAGATTTAAATAAGAATATTTTGTATGTAGCAGAAGGTGAGAATAACAAATATTTATTCTCTGATAGTTGTATTATTGATAATATTATCTTAAATATAGAGTCTAAAATAGGAGAGTGTAATGCCAAATTTAGATATAGAAGCAAAGATGTACCAGTTACATTAGAATACCTTGATAATAACGAAATTTTAGTAAAATATGACAACGTTAAAGGTGTAACACCAGGACAAGTATGCGTTTTATACGATGGTAATAGATGTATTGGCAGTGGAATTATAAAAGAAGTTCGTAAAAATAACGAAAAATTATGGTATTTATTATAAAACCATAATTTTTTTCTTTACATTACTTGACATTACCTACACTTATGATAAAATTAAATTGTAGGAGGCTGATTCATGTGAAAGATGCGAAAAGAATAATAGATGAGGCTAATATACCAAAAGTAAGTGTAGCTAAATTTTTAGGAGTTTCACGTCAAATGTTTTACAATTATTTGGCATTAGACAAAGTTGAAGATTTACCTGGTGATAAAAAAACAAAGTTACTCATGCTTTTCGGAGTAGAAAAAGAAGAAGATTTAGCAAAAATAAAGGTAGATGATGATTATATTTCACTACTTGAATCACGTATAAGTGATGGAATTATTGATACATATAATAAAGAATCAATATCTGATTTTAAAGGACTTAATAAAAACGAACAACAACTATTAACTGATATAATTGCTACATTAAAAGATAGATTAATAAATGATAATACTGGCATTGAATATAATACCTTGCGTTATCTACAAATGTTTATCCAGAATATGGATCAAATTGAAGAACTAAAATATATTCTAGCATATATGGGTAAAGCTACTACTCAAATACCAATGCTTGAGTATATATACGATGAAAACAAGCAATATATATTCGAAGGAATTTTCTTTTCTGCAGAATCATTATTTACAAGTGGAAATGCATCCCGTGGTAAGGTAGCAGAATCTCACAAGAAATGGGAAAGAAAAGTAGAGCAAAAGAAAGAAGATAAACTTAGTCGTACTCAAGAACTTACTAATTTCAAACAACAAGCATTAAAAGAACTTGGATATAATTCCGTTAATGAAAATAATGCTAAAGAAGTATTTGAAAAAATAGCTGAAATTATGTCAAGAAAAATATAAATAAGAGTAGGGGAGTCATCTGTTTTTATAGATACCCTACTTTTTATATGCAAAAATAATAAAGCAATTATATAATAAACATGATTAAAATAAGTATATAATGTATAATATATTGATTTATTTTAGTATATTCTGTATATTATATATAAAGTAAAAAATATATTAATTAAATGATTATTAATTATTGTTTAAGCTTATAATGTAAATCAAAATAACAAACAATGAATAAACAATGAATACTCTTATTTTAAATCGAGATATAAAAGATAGATAATTACCAATCTTATATTAAAATACAGATTCCTAATTTAAATCGAGATAACAAAAGATAGATAATTACCCACCTTAAATTAAAATACAAGTCCCCTATTTTATTTCTAATTGAAATAAGTAGGGGAATTATCAATCAAAAATATATTAGATTGAATTATATTATTATTTAACATAGTTTTGTATACAAATTAATTCTTATTTAATTAATAATTATCTAAATCTAAATTAAAAAAAGAGAATAAATGTAATAATTATTAAAATGATAATCGGTAAATAAAAAACTATTATATTTATCCATTTTTATTACATTTTTCTCTATATATTTAACTTCCTATAATTGATATTATGTTAACTTCTATTAAAATAAAAATTTTAGGTATACTTCCCTATCTATACTTATTAATAAGTTTTTAAAGCTTTTCATTTATCATGTGTACTCTATATTTACTAATCATAATAGACATTCTATTTATTATTTATATTAATTCTTTCATAAAACATAATATAAAAAGCAGTATAATACTGCTCTACTTGTCATATTAAGTTTAAAAGCATAGGACCTAAAAGCAACAATAATAGTAATGGTACAAAAAAGATTACACTTACTATACTTATTTTTATAGGTATTTTACTTATATATGCTTTTGTTTCAAGAATTCTTTTTTCCCTAATATAAGATATTTGTGAATATACAGTATCTATTATATTATTACCAAATATATTTGATTGTCTTATACTAAGTATTATATTATTTACTGTATCAGATGGAATTCTGTATTTTAAATCCTCTAAAGCTTCATCCAAATCCTTACCATAATTTACATCTTTAATTACTTTTTTAAATTCATCAGATAACTCTGAATCTATATTTTTAGTAGTTACCTCAATCGCAGTCTTTATATTTCTTCCAGCTTCTAAAGAAAGAGCTAGTATTTCAAAGAAATAAAGTGAATCTCTTTCAAGTATCCTAGACCTCTTCTCTATCTTAGTATCCACTACTACAGGAAAAAACAACTGATAAATAAGAAATGAAACTAATGGCGCAATTAAATATCCAAAATCTACTAAATAAAGTATCATAATAAATGAAAATATAGTTAAAAACAACCTAATATTTAACAAATCCACGGCATTAAGTTTATTATTAACTCCAAGAAGTTTTGTTTTAGCCTCAGCCATATCTAAGTTCTTTTTACTATAAATTCTATAACTAATATTCTTTTTACTCTTCATATAATCACTCTCTTATTTTGATTACTTTCCTTACTATAACTATATATAAAACATACAATACAATTATTAATCCTAGTATTAGTTTCCCTACCCCACTTGTTACTAAAGGCGTAAAATAATTTGGATTAAGTATATAGATCATAATAAATATTATAAATGGAATAGCTACTAAAATTTTAAATACGAAGTTTGATAAAGCAGTAACTGATTTTAATTCATCATTAAGTTTTTTTCTTTCAAAAAAGCTCTTTTCAATAGAATCAAACACCTTTACTACATTTCCTCCAGTTTTATTTAAAATTACTAAAGAAGAAGCCATATATTTTGTTTCCTCAAGTTTTATCCTATTAGATAATCTCTCAAATACTACATCGAGTTCAAGACCGTAATTTAAATCAATGTAAACCTTCTTAAATTCTTCACTAATTGGGCCATCAAGTTCTTCACTTACTATTTTTACAGCTTGCATAATACTTCTTCCAGATTTAAAAGCATTGCTCATAATAAGTATAGCTTTAAATAAATCATTTTCTAGTTGTTTTTGTTTTTTCTTGTAACTAAGTGCCAAAAACATATCTGGAATAAAGAACCCAATAATTAAAGCAAATAAAACTTGAATTAAGCTAACAGGATGCCTTCTAAGCGCGTCTGAAATTATTGTAACAACTACAGCAATAATCGATAAAAGAACCTTATTAGAGACAATATCCATAGTCTTATTTTTAATTAATTTTGTCTTATCGATATATTTATCATATCTATTACTATATCTTACTAAAACCTTAGAACTAGATAATAGTCTTGATATATTTTCTATTAATTTATCATATCTAATATTAACCTTGTCAAAGAAAGAAGATGGTTTATCAGTTATTGAAGAAATAGAAAATCTGGTAATTCTTTTTTCTATTTCTAAACTTCTTTTAGCAATTATTAGAAATATAATAAAAATAATTAATAGCATAATAAGTAATGAGTCTACTATTATAAAAGTTAAAATACCATCCATTTTCCTATTCCTTTCTATTCTTTTTAAATACTATTATTTTTTCTTTGTTTTTGTTTTCTTATCTGTTTCCTTTACCTCTTCTTTTATCTTTTTAGATTTTTCAATATCATTTTTTATATTCTCAAATATATCATCTATATCATCAATACCTTTTGATTTAATCTTGTTATATACTTTAGGTATATATTTATACATTACATAAGATCCGTTTACTTCTCCAGTAGAAGTTAAACCTTTTTGTTTAAATCCGAATATTTCTTTTAAATTTATTTCTCCATCTTTTAAATTATATACTTCACTAATTGAAGTAATCTTCCTTTTACCATCTTGTAATCTTTCAATATATATTACTAAATCAATCGCCTTTTCAATATATTCACGAATAGCTATTACTGGTATTTGAATACCACTCATAAGGACCATAGTCTCAAGCCTATTTAAAGCATCCTTTGGGCCATTTGCATGAAGTGTAGATAGTGATCCATCATGCCCAGTATTCATTGCCTGAAGCATATCAAAAGCTTCTTTACCACGAACTTCTCCAACTATTATACGATCAGGTCTCATACGAAGTGAATTTATAACCAAATCTCTAATAGTTACTTCCCCTTCTTTTTCATAATTCATATTTCTAGTTTCAAGAGTTATAACATGTTCTTGATGAAGTTTAAGTTCTGCAGCATCTTCAATAGTAATAATACGTTCATCATTACTTATAAGTCCAGAAAGAACATTAAGTATAGTAGTTTTACCAGAACCAGTTCCCCCACATATTAAAATATTTAGTTTTGCTTTAACTGCAGCATCTAAAAACCTAGCCATATAACTTGTAAGAGTCCCCATTCTAAGTAAATCTTCCATAGTATTTAAATTCTTTTTAAATTTTCTTATAGTAAGAACCGGTCCATTTAATGACAAAGGTGGTATAACAGCATTAATTCTAGATCCATCTTTAAGTCTTGAATCTACCATAGGATTAGATATATCAATAGTTCTTCCTAAAGGTTGAATCATTCTTTGAATAGTTCTTATTATGTGTTCATCATTTATAAATGAAACAGAATCATCTTTTACAACCTTACCATCTATTTCAATATATATTTTATCAGGACCATTAACCATAATTTCAGTAATATTTTTGTCATCCAAAAGTTCAGTTATTGGACCATATCCATGGATTTCATTTTCAATTAAGTTAAAAATATGTCCACGCTCTAAATTAGATAAATCATATCCTTCCAAAGCTTCATCTATTTCATTATTAATGTATTCAGTTAAAAATTCACTATCTGGAACATCATTATCAATAATGTTTTGAATAACCTTATTTCTTAAGTTATCAAGTAATTCTTTATCTTTAAATACTCCATAGTCAGAAGTATTTTGATCTATTATCTTAGCTTCTTTTTTTTCTATTTCAAAAACATCAGAAAGTGTTTTTCTCATTCTGCCACCTCCTCATCATGAATAAGAGATAATGCTAAAGATTTAAGTTTTGACCATTCTTTTTTATCTGAAAAAGAAAGTTTCTTATTAAATATAAGTATTTCCCCATCTAGAATATACTTATCTATATTCTTTATATGCATACTTTTAGATATAGTATAATCAACATTATTTTTTATAACATTTCTAATATCATACATAGAGTAATAACATTTAGAAGGCATAATCGATTCATTTAAAACCGTAACATAATTCTTATAACCAACATCTTTCATAATCGAAATGAAAGACTTAGTATTCTTTAAATCAAATGTATCATTAGTAAACATATACACTATAGAATCACTATTATCTAAAGTAACAATATTTATTTCATTTAAGATATGAGAAGTATCTACTAAAATAACATCATACTTATAAACAACATTTCTAAAAATAAGAGGAATGTATTTAGAATCAATTTTATTAGCCATTCTAGGGTCTTTAGGAGCCGCAATTATATCTACATTATCATTATGTTTATATATATAATCCTCCATCTTTTCATACCTATTATTTGTTAAATCTTCTACTAAAGTATAAATAGTTTTATCATTTTTTGAATTGAGATAAGTAGCAACAGCACCACCATATAAATCAAAATCAATTACTAAAACTTTATACCCTAGATTAGAATAAACACCTGCTAAGTTAAGAGTAGTAATAGTTTTACCTACTCCCCCTTTAGTAGAGGTAACAGTAATAATTTTACCTTTAGTATTATTCATATTTATTTCCCCTTTTTTTCAATAATTAGTTTACTATTTACTATATTTCCTTCCAAACATGTTTTTATATTAAATATATCGTAACCAATAATACCCCCAAATATTGGTTTTACTTTCTTAGATAAACATATACTATTATTATATATCTCATCTATCACAATACTAGAATCATTCTTTCTTATATTATCTTTTACCAACTCTATATCTTTATTTTCCATAACAATATTCTTTAGAGAACTAGAACCTATATTATCAAGTTTAGTCTTTTCAGAAGACAAAAAGGCTAAATCAAAAACAAAAACAAAAAGTATAAATATAAAAGGTAAAAATGCTACAAATAAAACAAGTGTCTGACCTTTATTATTCATAAAGAATTACCCTTTCTGTTTTTATTGTATATGGATTATTAAAGAAAAGTGATGAAAATGGTGTAACTAGTGTAATATCCTTAGAAGTCTTTATAATAAGACTATCACCATCTTGTTTATAAGAAATCTTAATATCATCCAAAGTATTATTTTTGATATAAGAATCACTTTTCCCATTTTCTTTAAATGAAACTATATCATTAGTAATACTCTCTAAATGATTCTTTTGATAGAAAATATTGGAAAAATCAATGATTACAAAAACAATCATCATAATAATAGGTAAAATAATAACAAATTCAACAAGTGCTTGCCCCTTTTTATTCATTATCTTTAATTTCTTCACAATGACCTTCCCCAGATTTTTCTCCTTTTACATATTGTTCTCCAACAAGTGCACATGAAGATTTAGTTATAGAATCCTTTAGATAACCACCCAAAAGAGTTACTAAAGAAATAGCTATAACACTAATAAGGGCAATAATTAAAACATATTCAACAAGTGTTTGACCTTTGTTATTAAACATCTTTCCCATTACCTTCACCTATTTTCCCTATATTAATTTTATAAAAAATATAGAAAAATGTCAATTACTATTACTATTATTTATATTATTTTCATATAAATTATTAGGTGATCTCATGGAAACAATAAAAAAATATTTTATAAGTCTAGGAATAACTTTAGGAATAGCTCTAATACTAGCTTTTATTATAAATGTATTAAACTATTTTGATATATTAAATAAAGGGATCTACAAAGGTCTATTAATACTCTCATCAGTATTAAGCACATCGATTGGAGGTTACATATTAGGCAATAAATCAAATAGCAAAGGTTATATAAAAGGATTTATTCTTGGCTTAATAATTGTACTATTATATACAATAATATCATTAATAACCAAAAATAATCTTAGTACCTCTAGTATTATATATTATCTAATTATAATTATTACCTCCTCTATTGCAG
>CADBUX010000024.1 GCA_902797995.1 uncultured Erysipelotrichaceae bacterium
CTATTTTCATTACCTTCAATAAGTTCATTTATTTCTTTTTTATTTTGATCAATACTCTTTACTTTTTTTCTTTCGTTTACTCGTTTTAATTCCTCTAATTCATTTTGTATTGTACCCTTTCCAGCATCACAACCTTTTTTACTAAATACTGTTTTTATTGTTAAGAATATTATTTTAATATCTTGTCTTAATGAATAATCTTTTATATATTTTAAATCATAATTTATTTTATCAAATATAGTTATATTATTTCTTCCCATAGCTTGAGCAAGTCCAGTTAGTCCTGGTCTTACATCACATCTATGTCTTTGTATTTCATCCATATTTTCATAATATTCAGGTATCCAAGGTCTTGGCCCTATAAAACTCATATCACCTTTTAAAATAGATATTAATTGTGGTAGTTCATCTAAACTAGTTTTTCTTAAAAATGTTCCTACTTTTGTATGTTCATCTTGCTTAGAAAAGTCTCTTACATTATTGTGTTCTACCATTGATCTAAATTTATAAATATATATTTCTTTTCCATGTTTACCAGTTCTAATTTGCTTAAATAAAACAGGACCTTTACTATCAAATTTAATTATTATAGAAATAATTAACATTAATGGTAAAAAAATAATTAATCCAAATAATGCTAACAATCTATCTGTCATAAACTTAGTTCCTGCGAATACTTTAATAAATCTTTTACTTACTGTTTTTCTATAGTATTTATTACCCTTTAGATCTACATAACTTTCTATATAAGTTTCATTCATACTACCAACTTCCTACCCTATTTGAATTAGTTTATGTTTTTTTACTAAATACCTATTAGAATTATACACTATTTTTTATTATTCGACAACATTTAGATGAATAAAATAACTTGTTTCACATAAAAAAAGTAACTAGTTTTGTTGATTAGTCACTTTTTCATTTATTAATTTGAAGACAACACAATATAATTGTTGATATGGTTCCTCCACACATCATTCCTATAGTAAATGTTAATATATTCATATTATTTAGTCCTTTCTATTAATATTATGCCTGTTGATGTCTAATTATATGAAATAAAAAATGAAATGTAAAATGATGAAATGGATATTTTGATATAGTTATTGTGTTTGAAATATTAAATTTATATATAGTTAATTGTTATATTTAGTTCTTTTTTATTGTTCAATTGTTATAAAGTATGATTTTACAAGTTTTTTTATTTTTGTTATAGTGCGTTCTGAGGTGATTAATATGAACTATTATAATGAAATAAAAAATAAGTTAATTGATAATGAAATATATTCAAAAGTTAAAGATTATTCTAAGGAAAAACATAGAGTTATAACTTATTTTGAGATAGGTAAATTACTTTCTGAAGCAGGTAAACATTATGGAGAAAATATCATCGGTAAATATTCTGAAGAATTAATGGTTGAGGTTGGTAAAAAGTATAATAAAAAAACACTTTTTAGAATAAGACAATTTTATGTTATATTCACAAATGTAAAAGTCGCGCCATTGGCGCACCTTTCTTGGTCTCATTATCAAGAGATGTTACCACTAAAAGATATTAATAAAATCAATTATTATATGAAAATATGCGTAAAACAGAATTTAAGTAGAAATGAATTACGCGCAAGAATAAAATCAAAAGAATATGAAAGATTACCAGAGCAAACTAAATTAAAACTTATTAACAATAAAGAATCTGTTGTATCTGATTTTATTAAGAATCCTATTGTAATTAGAAACAATACTAATTATGATATTGTTTCTGAAAAACTACTTAAGAGATTAATACTAGATAATATGGAACATTTTCTATCTGAACTCGGATCTGGATTTTGTTTTATCGGGAGCGAATATAAAATAAAGATTGATGATACTTATAACTACATTGACATTCTTTTATATAATTATATTTATAAATGTTTTATTGTTGTAGAACTTAAAATTACTTCTCTTAAAGCAGAGCATGTTGGACAAATAACTAAATATATCAACTATATTGATAAGAACGTTAGAACTATTTCTGATACTAATACAATTGGTATTATTCTTTCTAGAAAAAATGATAAAATTGTTTTAGAGTATTGCTCTGATTCTAGAATATTTTTTAAAGAAATGTTGATTGTATAAAAAAAGAATATTATTCATATTCTATTTATTTTTTAACATTTTTAAAGCATTTGTTTCTGAAAGTTTTTTAAACTTTTCTTCTCCAATGATTTTTTTTATTTTTTTTATTATTTTATCAAAATCCTCAATTAAGGGTGAATTGGGTCTATGTATATCTGTTGCCATAAATGTTATCATATCTTTTTTTAAAGCATATTTTATTAACTTTTTAGCATCTTTACCATATACTCCAATAATACTTCCATAATTTGATTGAAATAATACTCCACTTTCATATAACTTTTCCATCTTTTTATAGTCTTTTTGAAAATAAAGATAACGTTCTGGATGGGCAATTATAGGAATATAACCTTTTAGTTTTAATTCATACAAATAATCTTCAACGTTGTTTATTTCATTATATAATGACAATTCTATTAATAGATATTTTGTATTACCCATTGGATGGATTTCATCTTTTGAGATAAGATCTTCTATATCAGAGCTAATATATATTTCGTTTCCTAGATATAAATCTATATCTATATTTTTTTCTTTTATTGCTTGCTTTAATTTTTTTAATTTTTCATTTTTTATTTTGTTGTTGGCTTGATATTTTGATCCTTCCATATAATGAGGGGTTAAAACTATTTTTGAAAAACCAACTTCTTTCATTTTTTTTATTAATTGAATTGATTCTTCAATTGTTTTACATCCATCATCAATATTGTATATGATATGAGAGTGAATATCTATCATTCTTTTTCTCCGTAGTAATAATATACATACTTAGATTTTGATTTAGGAATTCTGTTAATTACTACTCCTGCGATATTGGCACTTACATTTTCTAGTGCCTTTTTTGTGTCTGCTAAAGCATCGATACTGGTTTTACCATATTCGGTTACTATAACTACTCTATCGGCACAGTTTGATAAGATCAAAGCATCAGGAAGTCCATTAACTGGGGCACTATCTAAAATAATATAATCAAAATATTGTTTAAGATTTTCAATAATGCTACTAAACCTACTTGATGATAATAACTCAGATGGATTTGGTGGCACTACTCCCCTTGGAAGAACATATAATTTATTTATGTCCGTTTGTTTTAAAAAACTTTTTACGTCAATTTCTTGATTATATTGTGATATCAAATTTGATAATCCTTGTGTGTTAGACACTTCAAATATTTTGTGAAGTCTTCCTCTTCTTAGATCACAGTCAATTATTAGTACTTTGTTACCATTTTGGGATATAGCAGTTGCTAAATTACTACTTATAAACGATTTACCTTCAGTTGGCAAAGAACTTGTTATCATGATAACTTTTTTTTCATATTCCGATAGGGAAAAATCTAAATTAGTACGAATAGTTCTAATATCTTCACTAAATACAGATTTAGGTCTTGTCTTTACTATTAGTTCCTTCATCATATTATTTGCTTCCTTTCTTGTATTCTTGTACTTCTCCGAGAATTGGTAATCCTAGTTTTGTTTCAATTTGTTCTCTAGATTTAACAGATCTATCAAAATAATATATTAAAAATACTGTTCCAAATCCTAATACTAAACCTACCATAACATATAATGCTAATTGTTTTTTCATATTAACATTATATGGATGTTCTGCTACTTCTGCAGTATCTAGGATACTTACATTTGAAATATTATATAATTCAGGTATTTCTTCTACAAAAACGTTTGCAGCTTCATCTGCGATTACTTTTGCATTATTTTTATTTGTATCAGTAACTGTTATTTTAATTATTTCAGTATCTGCTACTGCAGTTACTCCAATCATATTATATAGTTCTTGATAAGTATAATCTAAGCTAAGATTTTTAATTACTTTGTTTAGAATTTTTTTACTTTTTACTATTTCAGAATATGTACTTACTAAGTTTTTATTTACTGTTACATCATTATATGTTAAATTTGATCCTTGTGAAGTATCATTTTTTAATATAACTGATGTTGTTGATTGAAATTTAGGAGTTTGAAGGAACAAACCATAAAAACCTCCGATAATTGCCGCAATTACTGTTATCATTATTATAATTGATATTCTTGATTTAAAATAGTTATACATTTCTTTAATGTCAATTGTTTCCATTTTTATCCTCCTTTAATTCTTACTCTTTTTAAAAAAAACTAAATCTACTAATAGAACAGAAAACAAACCAATTATAATTGGAAGCCATTTTCTTTTAACTAAAGAAGCTTCTTTTCTATCCTTTTCTGTATCTCTTTCTATTTTAGTACTGTTATCTTCTTGAATGTCTTTAATAACAGTAACTCTATATACTTTATCACTTAGTCCTTCTCTTGTAACTCTTGCTGTAATAATATTCTTTCTTAGTTCTAATTCCTGGTTAGAAATAACAACTTTTGCTTCAGGGTCCTCTGGGACTGCTACTAAATCAAATTCTTTTACATCTTCTTTTACTTTCACTTGGTATGATAATGTTTTACTGTCAAATTCAAATGGTGCTAATTTAGAACTTAATTTAATTAAATCTACACTTTCCTTTTTACTTGTTGTTAAAGATAATTTGCTGTTAGCTAGTTCGTATTCTTGATCTGAGACTAACGACGATTCCACTATCTTAATTGAGTTTTTACTATCAACCTCTATAGGACTATTTGTCTTAAAAGTTAACGTTGCTACAGTAGTTCCAGATTTTTGTGCCTTACTAGATGTTAGATAATAAGCATCATCACTACTATTTAAAAAATCTTTGTTAGTAACAACATTTAATACTTTTATAGATTCAGATGTTGTAATTACATTGAATCCTACTTCAGTAAATGGTTTATCAGAATTAACTTTTATGTCAACATCGTATGTAGTTCCTGGAAAAATATCCATTTTATTGTTTTCAAAATATATTTTATTCTCTGCTTTTACAGATATTGGAATAAACAAAACCATAAGCCCTGCCAACAGTAAATATTTCTTTTTCATATTTCACTCCTACTTTTAAAGCTATTCTTTATTTTTACAGTAATTTTATTATACAACAAAAAATTATCAATTTCTACAAATATTTGAGTTTTTTTCAGAACTTTACTTGAACTCTTTATTTTTCCTAAAAAATGTGATATAATACACATGTTTAAAGAGGTGGTAACTATGCTTAGAAACAAAGATATACTAGATGAAAAAGATAAAAGTAAAATATTACATACCATTAGTAAAGAAGTTACTTTTCCAATGGATGAGTCAGATAAAAAAGCTATTAATGACATGCTTGAGTATTTAACTAATAGTCAAATTGAAAAAATAGCTAAAAAATATGACTTACGTCCAGGAATGGGAATGGCTGCAATACAACTAGGTATTCCTAAAAGATATTTTGTAGTTGTACATGAACAAGAAGAAAAGGAAACTTTTAAAAACTATATTCTTATAAATCCTCGTATTGTTTCTACTTCTGAAGAAATGATATATGTTGAAGAAGGCGAAGGATGTTTAAGTGTTAACCGTGAAGTTGAAGGTATTGTACCAAGATGTGCAAGAGTCACTATCGAAGGATATGATATGGATGGTAATAAAGTAAAGTATCGCGGACGTGAAGAACTTGCTATTGCTTTCCAACATGAACTTGATCACTTAAATGGTATTATGTTTACAGATAGAATAGATAAAGACGATCCTTATAAAGGTGCTGATATTTATAGAGCAATTTAATTATTGCTCTTTTTCTTTTAATTATTTAATTTTGTGGTATACTTTTAATAGAGGTGTTTATATGAAATTTATTAGTATTACAATGGGAAAGATAGCGGCTTTTCTATGTACAATGATCGGAAGAGGAAGTACTTTTCCTGGAATTGTTGCAGAAAAGTTTGACAAAAATATTATTAAAAAATTTAAGATGCCAGATAAAGTTATCATAGTGACAGGATCTTCTGGGAAAGGCTCTACTACAAGAATAATTGCAAATGGTTTTAAAGATTTAGGATACAGTGTAGCCTATAATAAAGAAGGCGGCAATATGTCATATGGTGTTATTACTACTCTACTTAAAAACTGTAGTTTAAGAGGGAAGATTAAAACTGATGTTGTTGTACTTGAAATGGATGAAAGAAGTGTCAAATATGTTACTCCTTATATTCATCCTACAGATATGGTTATAACTAATGTTACCCGTGATCAACCTCCAAGACAAAGGCACTTTCAGTTTATTATTGAAGAAATATTAAAAGGCATTAATGATAATATTCATTTATATTTAAATGCGAACGATCCTGTTTTACAAAGGTTTGTACTTAATAGAAAAAATAAAGTAACTTATTACGGAATTGACAAGTTAAAAACTTCTTACGAAAAAAATTTATTTCCTGTTTTAAACAATAGTAGATGTGCTACCTGTAATAGTGTTTTGTCTTATGATTATTATCATATTGAGGATATAGGTAAATATAAGTGTTCTAATAAAAAGTGTAATTTTGTTATGCCAAAGCCTAAATATGTTATTAATGATTTTAATAATGGAGTTATTACTATTGATAAGAAATATAAAATTACTTTAAGTAATGATATGTTATATAACTTAAATAATACTTTAGCAGCCTACTCTGTTTTATGTGACTATAAACTTGATAAGAAAAAGGTATGTGAATCTATATCTAATTTAAATCGTGATAATAAAATATATAATAAGTATACTATAAAAGATAGAGATGTTTTAGTTCTTAACAATAAATGCGAAAACGCTGCAACATATAATCAATCTATGCTTTATACATACAATGATAAAAGAGATAAAACTGTTGTTCTTGGGTGGCTTGAAATATCTAGACGTTATTTATGGGATGAGCTTTCTTGGTTATATGACGTTGAATTTGAACTATTAAAAGAGCATACTTCTTGTTTTATTTGTACAGGACCTCAAGCCTTTGATATTGCTGTTAGATTAAAATATGCTGGAATAGATGAAGATAAAATTAAAATTCATAAAGATATATATGATTCTAAAGATGATATTAATAAATCAAATGGTCCGATTTATGCAATACTTAATTTTGACTATATTAATGATTTTAATACTATTATGGAGGGTTTAAAAAATGAAAATTAATATTCTTTGTTTATATTATGATCTTATGGATTTATATGGAGACACTGGAAATGTTAGAGTTTTAAAATATCATTTAGATGATCTTGGGATTAAATATAATATTAATTACTTATCCATAGATGATAAGCTATCTTTAAAGGATTATGATCTTGTGTTAATTGGAGCTTCTACTGAAGAAAATAGAGATATATGTTTAAATCATTTACTTAAGTACAAAAAAGATATAAATAATGCAATTGATTCTAATAAGTTCTTCTTAGTTACTGGTAACGCACTTGGTATGTTTGGAAAGAAATTATATGATAAAGATGCTCTTGGAACATTTAATTTTAGTGTTAATAAAAGCGAAGAACGTGTTTCTAAAGAAGTTATTTTAGAAAATAAAATATGTAAGCCTATATATGGATTTATGAATCATAGTGATGAGGTTGTTTCTAATGATAATCCTTTATTTGAAGATGAGGGAGTATTATATAAAAACTTTTATGGTACTTATGTATTAGGGCCAATTCTATCTAGAAATCCAGATTTTTTAGAATATTTTTTAAAAAAATTAGTTTTATCAAAAGATAAAAAATTTAAGTTTAAAAAACTAAATCTTTCTTTAGAGAAAAAAGCATATGATGAATTTATTGAATTTAAAAAGACTAAGATTTTCAATAGCAGAAAAGCTTAGTCTTCTTTTTTTATTTCTCCAATAGCATCCTCAATTTTTTCTTCTACTTTTTTTACTGTTTTAATTATTGCATGTCCAGTTGGGAAGGCTCTTAAAAGTCTTCTGTGAAGTAGAGACTTACTTGATAGAGTTTCTCTTATATATTTATTTATATCATCTGTTCTATCATCAAGTGTTGCTTTTTTTATGGTCTTTTTAAAGTTATTAACTATGTTAAACGATGCTATTAAGTCTAGTATAAATACTGCTAAAAAAGTAATAGCTATTATTGTTAAAACTGTGTCTGGCGTTTTTTCTATCGCTCTTGCTACAATAGGATTAACTAAATATATAATAATGAACGCTATTATACCAAATGGTAACATTGTATCAACGCATATTCTTCCGTTTATGTTGAACTTTGTTTTTGTATAATCCCACCATCTAGCTTTAAATAGTTTTTCCATTATATAGCTTGTAAAATATTCAAGTATACTACATATTATGATTGCTAATATAAAGACAACTACGGGATATTTTTTAAAACCTGAAAGCAATATTATGATTAGGATGCATCCTACTCCATATATTGGGCAATATGGTCCAATTAGGAATCCCCTGTTGGATAGTTTCTTTTTGGTTACTAAGGCATATACTACTTCCATTAACCATCCTAACATGGAATAAAGCATAAATAATAAAAAGTACTCCCTGATTGTTATTAACATATTATCACCTGTTTTAATTATATCTAAATAAAATTAAAAAGCCAATAGTTTGGCTTTATTTTTCGTACTATTTTTAGAAATCACAGTTACCTGGAGTTCTTGGATATGGAATAACGTCTCTTATATTGTCGACTCCTGTAAGATATAGAAGTAATCTTTCAAATCCTATTCCAAATCCAGAGTGAACTGTACTTCCATATTTTCTCATGTCTAGATACCACCAATAATCTTTTTTATCCATATCAAGTTCATCCATACGTTTAATAAGTTTTTCGTAGTCATCTTCTCTTTGAGATCCTCCGATTAATTCACCTACTCCTGGCATTTCAAGATCTACTGCTGCTACTGTTTCTCCATCATCATTTTGTTTCATGTAGAATGCTTTAATATCTTTTGGCCAGTTTGTGATAAATACCGGTCCACCAAAGTATTCAGTTATATATCTTTCGTGTTCTTTAGCTATATCTTCACCATATTCTGGTTTAAATTCCCAGTTTGTTCCTTTTTCTTCTGCTTCTTTTAGGATAGTTATTACATCTTTATGAGAAATTCTAGTATACTTTGAGTTTACTGCAGTTTGTAATTTATCTATTAGTCCATGTTCTACAAACTTATCTAAGAATTCCATTTCATCTTTACATTTTTCTAGTACATAACTAATAATATATTTTAAACAATCTTCTTCAATATCCATAACCCCATCTAGATCACAGAAAGCTATTTCTGGCTCAATCATCCAGAATTCATTTGCATGATATTTTGTATTAGAGTTTTCTGCTCTAAAGGTTGGCCCAAATGTATAGATTTTCTTGAAAGATTGTGCAAATGTTTCACCCTCAAGTTGACCTGTTACTGTAAGGCCTAAAGTTCTATTAAATAGTTCTTTAGTTTGATCATTTTTCTTGTTTTTTGCTATTTCATCTAAATTTTGGGTTGTTACGCTAAACATTTCTCCAGCACCTTCTCCATCACTTCCTGTTAAAAGTGGTGAATGCAAATAGATATAGCCTCTTTCTTGGAAGTATGTATGAATAGCCATAGCAGCTACACTTCTTATTCTAAATACTGCTTGGAATAAATTTGTTCTTGGTCTTAAGTGTGCTTGTTCTCTTAAAAATTCTCTTGAATGTTTTTTGGGTTGCATTGGATAATCTTCAGGACAATCACCTTCCAAAACTATGTCTTTTATTTTTATTTCATAGTTTTGACCAGAACCTTCACTTTTTACTACTGTACCTATTACAGTTATAGCACTACCATTTTTTATTTTTTGAATTTCTTCAAAATCATCTAATTTATTATCATATACAAGTTGTACATGCTTAAAACAAGTACCATCTGAAAAGTCTATAAAACCAAATTCTTTTTGTTTTCTATGATTTCTTATCCAGCCTTGTAATGTTACTTCTTTTCCCTCATAAGTTTCTATTTCTTTTAATAAATCTTTTAAGTCCATATTTTTTTCCTCCTAAAAAATAAAAAGGCGCTACCAAAAGGACGAATCTTTCGTGGTACCACCTTACTTTTTTCTCTTATTATAACGGCTTATTACCGGTTTTTCTTACTTAGTTTCAGAAAAACTCTCAGTGGTGTTATTCATATAAATCTTATTACTTCTTTTCACCTACCAGAAGCTCTCTTTAACAGTGTTTTATATTACTTCTCCACTTCATCGATTTGTTATATATTTTATATTTACATTTTTATATTGTCAAGTTTTAATTTGGCCAATACATAATTACTACTGCTACTATACCAATTAAAGCTATAGTTACTAAGATTGTTTCTCTTAATGAAAGAGGAAACTTTTTAACTTTTTCTTGAGGCATATCTACACTTTGATAATTATTATTATTCATTTGAGGTATTGGTTTTTCTACATTATTATTGAACTCTGGTTGTTGTGGTGTTCCAACAAAACTATTTAAGTCTTGTGTGTTTCCTATTTGGTTATTAATACTTACATTATCTGAAACTTGTGGTTGGTCCATAATAGGACTAACTACTGGTTCTTCCATTGTCATTTGATTAATTTCACTACTTTGTTCCATATTTATAGGAGTACCCATTATATTAGTTTGTGGTATATTTGCCTCATTATTCATTTGACCATTTAAATTAGCTTGTAAATTTGCATTATTCATAGCAAATGGATTTGGTATTTTTGATGTATTATCTATAGAATTTTGTATATTAGCGTTTGTAACTTCATTATTTATATTTTCTTCATTTATGTTAGAAATGTCTATATTTGGTATTGATGGGTTTTCGCTTTCATTTGATATATCTACTGTTGGAGCATCTATGTTTGGAGTGTTTAAGTCTATATTTGAGTTAACATTAAAGCTTTGTGATGTTTCTTGTGGTGCTCCATTTATAGGCTCAGTTAATACATTTTCATTTTGAGGTAGTGGCATTTCAGGTTGTTCATTAACTTGAGTACTAAATTCTACACCGCTTGGCACCCCAACGTCTACCACTGGTCTATTAAAATCATTGATAGTATCTAAGCCTTGATTTAAATTATTAATAGGTTCATTTGCTTGATTATCATCTCTAAGGCCCTCGAATATATTATTATTTATACTCATTTGTGGCATAGTTTGATTATTTGTAGGAATGCCTTCCGCATTTATATTCATAGGTTGTGAATTATTAAAATTAGGAATGTTCATATCACTATTTGGCATTTGGGGTTCTACATTTGGCATAATTGGTTCATTTGGTACAGGATTTTCTTGTGGCCTTTCTACTTGCATTGTGTAATTATTTACTCCTGCATTAAATTGTCCTGGCATAGGCACGGAATTATTCATATCCTGAGCTACACTTTCCATTCCTTGCATTACTCCATTTGGATTTTGAACATTGTTAAATCCTTGCATAATTCCACGATCATTTTGGACATTTGACACGCCTTGCATTACGTCTGGACCATTTCCTATATTACTTTGACCTCCGATCAACTCTTCATTTGCTTCTCTTGCCATAAGATTATTATTATCATTCATATTATTAGACATTCCATTATTAAAATTATTTGGCATATTATTATTCATAATTATTACCCACTTTCTATACAACATTTCTATTTTTATACATTATCATTATATATTATTATTTTCAATTTTACAATACCTCTTTTGTTTTTTATCTTCTTTTAGTTTTTATTATTAAGAAAAAATATCATTTTAAATGATATTTTCTATCCCATTACTTGTCCTCCGTTAACATGCATAACCTGTCCTGTCATATAGCTAGAGTCACTGGATGCTAAAAATACAAATGTTGGTGCTAGTTCATATGGCATAGCTCCACGCGCCATGGCTGCGTCTGCTCCTAAAGAAGGAATTTTCTCCGCTACCCAACAAGCTGGTTGAAGTGGTGTCCAAAAAAAACCTGGTGCTATAGCATTGACTCTTATATTTTTTAAGGCTAGGTTTCTTGCTAGGCTTCTGGTGAAACCTACGATAGCACCCTTTGTTGTAACATAATCTATTAACTGTGGTTCTCCCCAGAACGTTGTAACTGAAGATAGATTTATAATTGATGCTCCACTTTTTAAATATGGTAATACTTCTTTTGTTAGATAAAACATTCCATATATGTTAACTTTCATCGTCCAATCGAATTGTTCATCGCTTATGTCTTCTAACCTATCTTGTTGATACTGCACACCAGCATTGTTTACTAGTACATCTATTTTTCCATATTTGTCTATTACTTCTTTGACAACTTGTTTACAGGTATTGTGCTTTGATATGTCACCTTTTATTAATAAGCACTTTCCTCCAAGAGATTCAAGATATCTTTTAGTGTCAAGAGCATCTCTTGTTTCATTTAAATAAACTATTACTACTTTAGCACCTTCTTTTACAAATGCAACTGATGCAGCACGTCCTAGGCCACTATCTCCTCCGGTTACAATTATAACTTTATCTTTTAATTTTCCACTTCCTTTGTAATTTGGGTTATCAAAAACTGGAAGTGGTTTCATTAAATATTCCATACCTGGTTGAACACTTTGTGATTGTTCAGGTGCTAATATATTATAAACTGTACTTTTTACACCTTTATCACCATAGTATTTATAATAGTTATTTCCATATTTATAGTCATAATCCATATATTTTCCTCCATAGTAATATATGAACTATTTTTTTATTTGTGATAAATGTTCATCTTTCTAATTCTATTTTTATCCATTTCATTATAAAACTAACTATGTAGTCTACCTCTTTCTCTGTTAGTTCTTTACCTTTTGGTATTTTGTGAATTCTTTCGAGGCATGATCTACAACAAAAACCACACGCATGCTGAGCGATAAATACTGGATGCACCTGTTTCATTGGTGTTTGTTTACCATCATTTTTGATAATCGAAGATTTTAATCTTTGATTTATGAAATCATATGCATGTTTTTCTACTTTATTAATTCCTTTTTCCTTTACATATGCTTTCATTTTATTATTTAAATGAAAAGAACCTCTGAATTTTGATTTTGATAGAGATTCTATCATTTGATCTATTTTACTTCTTTCATCCATAATCCGTGTTTATTGCAATAGGAATATATTTTTGATCCTGGAATATATTTAGCAATCATTTTTGCTTCCTCACCATGTTCTAGGTATGTAGTTACCTCTTGGTTATCTGATACAATACTAATCCAATTTATTAAGTGTTCTTCTTCCATAACATGATTTACAGATACATATATCATTCCATCTTTTATTTCATAAGTTGGAATATGTTTTTCGAATGATGCATCTGCAGAATTAACTTTAAGTTCTTTCATTTCTTCATTACAACATTTAATACCACATTCAGCACATGTGCAATCTTTTAAAATTTTTACAAGAGCTCCACATTTATTACATTTTTTTATTATTAACTCATTCATTTTTATCACTCCTTGTTTATATTGTATCATAAAAAAACTAACACTTTTGTTAGTTTTATAAATACCTTTTTAAATTTTCAACATTTTTTTCTTGCATAGTTACATATTTTGATGCGATGTCATGAACTTCTTCATTTAAATGTTTCTTATTAAGTATTTTTCTTCCTTCGATAATACCCATGTTAACTCCTTGAAGAAGTAGTTCTGTTATTTTAGATGTGCTTTTATCTGTCATGGTTTTCATTTCAATACCGGACCAAGTCATTGCTTTATTCATAGCATTAGTACTATGAGGCTCTCCTTCATTATACTTTGGATAGATTTTTTCGATTCTTTTTTCTATGTCTTGGTATTCTTTGTACTCTTTTTTTAATTCCTTTTTAAGATTGTTATCTTCTACTTTATCAATGACAAAGTCTATGGCATCTATTCCCATACAAGAACCTTTATGAATTTCATCTAGTGCATTTATATCTTCTTTCATTATATACCTCCGGTATTAGTTTGGTATAAAAAGTGAAATATATACAATTAAAAACAAGAATATATTTGATTCTTGTTTTTTGGCTTTTCATTATTCGCTCATGAGAGAGCTTAAAAGTTTTGAAGATTCAAAAACTTTTGAAAGGTTCTCTTGAAGTTTTGTAGATTCATTATTATTCATTGTTGAGGCATCAATAGCATCGTCTACAGATATTTTGTTTATTTTATTATTGTAATCTATACTATCTTTAAGGGAAATATTGAAATACTTTCCTTTTTTATCAGTAATTTTGCATGTTATTAATGCACTATCCGCACTATCACTGGTTATTAATGATATGTTATATGTATAGTCATCTATCTTGGTTTCAAAACTGATATCGTTTTCATTATTTATTGTTAATGTTCCTTCGAAGCTAGATTTATTATCTTCATAAGCAGTGATTTTATAAGAGTTTTTTGATTTTAGTTCAGCTGCAATTACTGATTGATTATTTTCAGTAACTTTAATACTTGTTACTTTATTAGTTATAATTTGTGTATCAATTTCAATATTAATACTTTCTACTTTAGATGTAATATCAGTTTTAATATAATCTTCTATCTCTGATTTTAAGTTGCTATTTTCACTAGATATTTTTGCTAAAATATCCATTAATTTACTATCGCTTTTTATATTATTTAAAAACTCATTTTTAATATCATTAGCATTTGATTGATCTATTATCATGATGTTTTTTTGAACTATAGTCTTTTTACCATTTACAGCAACTTTTTCATATTTAGTTTCATATTTGGCTTTATCTAGTGCTTTTTGTAAAGACAAATTAACTTTGTCAAATAAATATTTCATGTTTTTGGTATCTTGTATAGATATTAAGTCTTCGAAGTTAAAGACATCTTTAAGATCACTTAAGTATAGTGTTTTATTATAAATTTGATCTGACTTTAAATATAACTTATTATTTTTTATATAAAAGTCACCCTTTAGTATGTCTTTATCCTTTTCTTTATATACAATATTAGATATTATAGATTTGGAATTTATATCTAATCCTAAGGAATAATCTAAAGATATTTCGTTAAACATATTATATTCGTTCATATCGCTGTCTAGTATAATATTACCACTTTGGGTATAAGAATTATTTGCATTCTTTATGCTTTCATTCATTACCTCATTAATACTGGCTTTATATTCTTTTAATATCAGATTATATACTCCTTTGGCATCTGGTTTTATGAATTTAAAATATGCAAATGGCCCCACAATTAGTGTTATTAAAACTAGCAGAAGAATTATAAGTGTTTTTAACTTTCTATTACTTGATTTTAAATTTTTACTATTTCCTAGTTTTTGCCAATCTGCAGTCATTTCTGTGACTGTATCATTATTATTTGAATAATTATCTTCCATTATAATACCTACCTTTCGTCTAAATTATAATATATTTCGACAGTTTTTGCTATAGTTTTTGTAAAAGTCCCATAATAAAACTCAAACTTTTGGTTTGAGGTTTGTTCATAGTGGTGCTGAAAACAGGGATCGAACCTGCGACCTATCGCTTACGAGACGATTGCTCTACCTACTGAGCTATTTCAGCAGAAAAACTATATATACAATATATAGTTTTATAGTATAACGTTGATAAGATGCAAGTATTTATGATATTCTATTTTTCTTTAATAACAGTTGTATAAAACACACTTGCTAAAAGAGAACCAACAAGAGGTGCTACAATAAATACCCAAACTTGTTTTAACGCAGTTCCACCTACAAAAATAGCAGGTCCTAAACTCCTAGCAGGATTTACACTAGTACCAGTAAAACTAATGCCTAGTAAATGTACTAATGTTAAAGTAAGTCCAATTACTATTCCCGCAACTGCAGTATTTTCTTTTTTAGAAGTTACTCCAAGAATCGCTGTGATGAAAATAAATGTTAGAATTACTTCTACTAATAATGCAATTCCTACATTTGTAGCAAGTTGGCCTTCAGCTCCGTATGTGTTAGCACCTAGAGATTTAAAGCTTGATAATAGCACCCCTAATACTGCTGCTGCTAATATAGCTCCAATGATTTGTGCTATCACGTAGAAAACAAATTCTTTAACTGAAATTTTCTTTGTCATTAACATAGATAATGATACTGCTGGATTAATGTGACACCCAGAAACATTACCTATGCTATAAGCCATAGCAACTATTGTAAGACCAAATGCCAAAGATGTTGCTACAACATTTGCACCTGTTACAACTGCAACTCCGCAGCCAACTAGTGTTAATACAAAAGTCCCTACCAATTCACAAATATACTTTTTCATCTTCTTTCTCCTTTCTAATATAATTATACATATATTTTTTTATTTTAGTCTAGTATTTTAGAAGAAAAAATCAATCATTTCTGATTGATATTCATATCATATTCCGAAAATTTCGGACAAATTCAATAATGGTGCCAGTGAGGAAGAAGTAGAACAACTTTTCATAAGCAAATAGAAATAGCAATATCTACTAACTAAGAAATAATAACAAATTATAAAGTAATTATTAATGTTTTTAGAAAAATTTATATATAGATACAAAAAGTAGAAGTTCATTTTTATATACTTACAAGTTTATACTTTATGTAACATGCTTAATACTAAAAAAAGAGAGAAACAACCTCTCAAATAATTAATTAAATAGTTCTAACTTTAGGTTTGTTAACTCCGTTTTGTATTTTCAATGAGTTATCTATAAATTGTTCTTCCAATGCCAACACACTATTTTTGTATATATTATATGCAAATTCATAATCATCATTGTTTATAGCTTTTACACAAGAAGAAACTATATTTTCATAAATCCAATCATATATTTTATTATTATTCTCTAAAGAATCTATTTTTGCTACAATACTTGGTGCAACTTCATAATAGTGATTAATATCATCTTTACTTACAAAGCTATCTCTAAACCATCTTAATAATGTTAACTCATAACAATTATCATCAAAATTTTCTTTCATATGTTTCATACAAGCACTTGTTAAATAGCAACCAGAACCATCACTTCCTTGAACGTTTTCCACAGATGGATTTCCTGAACTATTGCTTTCGCTTCTACTGTAATCTGCATCATTGCCTGAATTGTAGTCACTGCTACTATTCCATGACTCGTGAGAATGTCCTCCGTCACCATTATCATGGTATTTGTCAACTTTATCACCGCTATATCTAGTGTATCCTAAATTACTATCACTGTAATCATCATATTTGTCTACATCATAACTAGCATAACCCCATTTTCCATTATCAGACATATTATTCATTTCCTCCTTTTTCTTTGTTTTCATCATTATATTCAACATTGCCGTCATCATAGATAGTGAATTTATCTGCACCAAACATTTCTACTATTTTCAGTACATCTTCAACAAGTTCATCTCTTTTTTTAATTTTTTCACGACTGATGTCATTATATTCTTTCTGCTTTTGATACATCTTGTTAATGACTATCTTTTCTTCATCACTTATTTTGTTTATATCGCAATAAGTTTCTATCGCTAGCGGTCCCCATAGCGCAAATGTATTATATCCGTTTTTTTGTAATTTTATCTTTACCATAGTTATCCTCCCTTTCTTTATTTTATTCTTGATATTCATTTTACATTAGTTATATTATTTGTCAATAATTTGATAACCACCCCTTACTTTGTACGAGGAAAATATAACTATACTTTGTGTCTTAAGCTCCTCTTGTCGCAATATGGTAGTATATATTTCCCACTATGTCAACACTTTTTTAAAATTTGCGTTTCAGCAGATTTTATAAATGATTTCCTAAATCTTTGCCTTAAGCATATAATTACTCTAACTT
>CADBUX010000025.1 GCA_902797995.1 uncultured Erysipelotrichaceae bacterium
AATCATGAAAAAAAGGTATATAAAGTCAAATATACCTTTTTCCCTTGTTATTACTAATAAAAGTAAGAATTTTTATCACACTCAATTTCGAAGAGCCATAAAAATCCTTAATTATTAAGGATTTTTTTAATACGAAAATAGCCTTGACAAATGTATAAACAATGTATATACTATGGTGTAAGGAGATGATGGTATGGAAGTTATCTTACAAAAATGGGGCAATTCAGATGGAATTAGAATTCCAAGTAATATTTTAAAATCATTAAAGCTTAAAACAAATGACGTTTTGGACTTAAGGGTAGAAGATGATAAGATTATTATATTAAAATCTAAAAAAGAAAAAATATCGCTTGAAAGTAGATTTAAAAAATATAATGGTGAAAACTTAACAAAAGATTTTGTTTGGGATGATATGCAAGGAAAAGAAATATGGTAAATAAGTATATACCAAAACAAGGTGACATAGTTCTTTTAGATTTTTCTCCTGCTACGGGTCATGAACAAGCGGGGAAAAGACCAGCTTTTGTAATTAGCAATAATGTTTTTAATAAATATACGAAAATGGCAATTGTTTGCCCAATTACCTCTAATCTAAAAGAATTTCCAACACATTATGTACTTGAGGATACTAAAAAAATAAATGGTGCTGTTTTATGCGAACATATAAGAAGCATAGATTATGAAACTAGAAAAGTAAAATTTGTAGAAAAAGCAAGTTCTAATGATTTAATATCAGTAATTACATTAATGAATGCCTGCATAGAAGAATAAAAATATAATAAGTGAATAAAAAACCAGGATTAATTCCTGGTTTTCATATGCTATTTTTTCTTATTTTCAAGTGCTCTTAATACTTCAATTGGAAGTGCAAATACAATGGTATTTGATTGATCTGATGAAATATCGTTTATGGTGGATAAAGTTCTTAAATGAAGAGCTCCATCAGATTTAGCCATAGTTTCAGCAGCTTTAGCTAAGTTTTTCGAAGCTTCAACTTCTCCAACCGATTTAGTAATAACAGCTTGTTTTTCTCTTTCAGCCTCAGCAACTTTAGCAATAACACGTTTCATTTCTTCAGGAAGTGAAACATCTTTAAGCTCAACATTTTCAACTTTGATTCCCCATGGATCTGTTGCCTTATCAATAATGTTACAAATTTCAGTAGAAAGTTTATCTCTTTCGCTTAGAAGCTCATCTAGTGATACAGAACCAACTACATTTCTCATTGTAGTTTGAGCAAGTTGAGATACGGCATAGAAGAAATTTTCAACTTCTAGAACACTTTTCGAAGCATCAAATACTTTGTAATAAATAACAGCATTAATTCTAACTGATACATTATCTTTAGTAATAGCTTCTTGTTCTGGAACATCTACTGCTTTAGTTCTTATATCAACCTTTTTAAATGATTGAAATACAGGAACTACTAATCTCCATCCTGGTTCCATTATTTTAGAAAACTTTCCTAGTGTAAATTTTATACCTCTTTCATACTGATTAATTTGTTTGATTGATGCAAGTATTATAACACCAATCACTATTAGAATTATAAATCCAAATTCCATCTTTATTCCTCCTTTGTTTAATTATATCATATTTAATAGATAATAATATAAAAAATAAAAAAACCTAAAAGGTTTCTTTACCATAGTATTTTTAATAAGAAGATGAAAAATAAAATTATTTCAATAAATAGAATTATTGCATTAAAAGTGACACAGAAGAACATAGTTATAAAAGATTGATAAATTATTACAAATATCCAAAAACATAAAAATCCTAAATAAAACTTGCTTGAGCGTCTTCTAGCGCGACAAGCATTACAGGAACAAAAGAAACTATGCTTCATTTTAATCACCTATTGTAATATATGAAAAAATCTTGTTTTTGGTAATAGTTCTTGTTTTATTTTACTATTTCTTTTATAATTATTATGGAGGATAATTATGGACATAAAAAAAAGAATGGAAGAAATTGAAAAACTTCTTAATAGATATAACTATGAATATTATGTACTTGATCAGTCTAGTGTAAGTGACAGTGAATATGATAGATTAATGCAAGAACTATTAAATCTTGAAGAAGAATATCCTGAACTTAAAAGTAGTACATCACCAACATCTAGAGTAGGAAGTGAAGTAGTTTCTAATTTTGAAAAAGTAGTTCATCAAAGACCTATGTTATCACTAGGTAACGTATTTAATGAAAGTGAAATTATTAGATTTGATGAAAGAATTAAAAAAGAAGGTTTTAATCCAGAATATGTATGTGAACTAAAAATAGATGGTTTAGCAATAAGTTTAATATATGAAAATGGGGTACTTGTAAGGGGTGTAACTCGTGGTGATGGACGAGTTGGAGAAGATATAACAAGTAATGTAAAAACGATTAAATCAATACCTCTTAAATTAACTAAAAACATTGATATTGAAGTTCGCGGAGAAATATATATTGATAAAAAAGAGTTTTTAAGAATAAATGAAGAAAGAAAAAAACAAGGTTTAGAATTATTTCAAAACTGTCGTAATTTAGCTAGTGGAAGCGTAAGACAATTAGATTCTAAAGTAACTGCTTCAAGAAAACTTAATAATTTTATTTATCATCTTCCAAATCCTCTTGATTACGGTATTAATAATCATAGTGATGCTCTTTTGTTTATGAAGGAGTTAGGTTTTAGAGTTAATCCTAAATATAAAATATGTAAAGATATAAGTGAAGTAATTTCTTATATAAATGATGCAACAGAAGAACGTCCTGGACTTGCTTATGATATAGATGGAGTAGTTATAAAAGTAAATGACATTAGAATACAAGAGGAACTTGGTTTTACTGCTAGAAGTCCAAAATGGGCAACAGCTTATAAGTTTCCAGCTGAAAGAGTAACTACTAGACTTACTGATATTAAGTTTACAGTAGGAAGAACTGGTAAGATTACTCCAAATGCTATGCTTGAGCCAGTACGTGTTGCAGGTTCAACTATAAGAAAAGCAACTCTTCATAATGAAGATTATATTTTAAGCAAAGATATTAGAGTTGGAGATATTGTAGTAATTCAAAAAGCAGGAGATGTTATTCCGGAAGTTGTAAAAGTAGACTCTAGTAGAAGAACTGAAATCCTACCAGAATTTAAAATGATAGATAAGTGTCCAGTATGTGGAACTAGTCTTATAAGGCATGAAGATGAAGCTAATCATTATTGTCCAAATATTCATTGTGATGCTCGTAAGGTAGAAAGATTAATTCATTTTGCAAGTAGAAAAGCTATGAATATAGATGGGCTTGGTGACAGAATCATTGAAGATTATTATAACTTTGGTTATTTAAAAGATATACCAAGTATTTATGATTTAAAAAATTATAAAAGACAGTTACAAGAACTTGAAGGTTTTGGGGAAAAGAAAGTAGATAATCTGCTGACTGCTATTGAAAATAGTAAACAAAACTCTTTAGAGAAGTTATTATTTGGACTTGGAATAAGACACTTCGGCGAGAAAAGTGCATCTATCATTGCCAAAAAATTTAAAGATATGGAAAGCATTAAAAATGCAAGTTATGAAGAATTAACTTCTATAGAAGATATTGGAAATGTCATGGCTAAAAGTATAATAGATTACTTTAAAAATGAAGCTAACATTAGTATGATAGATAAACTGAAAGCTCTTGGATTAAATATGAAGTATTTGGGACAAGAAACTTTAGAAGATGACAATTTTGCTGGTAAAAAGTTTGTTATAACAGGAACTATATCTGGAATGTCTAGAGATGAAATAAAAGAAAAAATAGTGCTTCGTGGTGGTAATGTAACAGGTTCAGTATCTGAAAAAACAGATGTGGTAATTGTTGGAGCATCTCCAGGAAGTAAATATGATAAAGCTTTAGAACTTGGAATAGAAATATGGAATGAAGAAGAACTTTTTCATTTCTTTGGAGGTAATAATGAATAAAAAGGGATTTACTTTAATAGAACTAATTGCAGTTTTAATAATATTAACAGTAATAACAGCAATGATTATGCCAAATATTGTAAAATATATAGATAAAAATAGAGAAGAAAGTGCTCTTTCTATAGAAAAATTACTTATTCATAATCTAGAACTTTATAATACTGATAAAGAAAAAGATTTATGGAATGAAAATACTGAGTGTATAAATGTAGATATTAATGATTTATTAAAAATAAATCAAGATATTGATTTAGGGGAATGTCTTTTATCAAATGAAGAAGCACTTACTATAAGAAAAGATAATGATGGATATAAATATTATGCTAATATTACATGTGGTAAAGATCTAGAAAGTATGAGTACTAATAAATATATTTTAGCATTTTCTAATAAAGTTTATTATAAAAGTACTAATATTTATAAATGTGATTAAAAAAATAGGTTCCTATTCGGAACCTATTAATTTTGCTTGAACAACTAATCTATGGTCAGAATCTATATAACAAGTAGAAATAGTAAGTATTTTATCATCAGTAGTAGGACTGCTTTTAAAATCTTTAATACTTCTTTCTAGAGATTTGTTTAAATACTGTCCATATTTTTCTTTGGATTCAAAACTGATTTGTAAATAATCATTTGTTTTATCTATGGTATAAACACTAAATACTTTAAAGATTAATCTTTCCTTTTCAGTATCTAAAGTAATTCTTTGTTTATCATTGTTTTTTAACCAATCTTTTTCTAAAACTCTTTTAAGTTTACTAAAGATAGTGGTTTCTCTATAAGTATGACCATACATAATGGTGTTAGTACTCAGATTTGGAAAACTATTTTGATAATCTGCAAAAGCCCATCCCATAGAATTTCTTTCTTTATCAAAGTTATGAGTTAAATAGTAAATATTATCGTCACTTTGAACAATAGGAATATCAATGTCTGTACCAGGTATGTATAACCAAGCAACAGTATCTTCATTTTCATTTTTTAATTTAGAAAAATCACGATGTATATTTGTTTTTGAGTTTTCAATTTCTGCCTCTTCGTTTTGTTTTTTAATACTTTCTGCAATTTCTTTAGCTTTTTTTTGCTCACTTGCTAAAAGTTCTTGTTGCCTTATTTTGGCATCTTTAATATCTTCTCTTTGATTTAGAACTTCTTTAATACCATATCCTCCACCAATAAGTAATAAAATAGCAAATATATTAAGTGTTAAAGCAAGTTTTCTATTTTTTTTCTGAGGTAGTATTTTATTTTGATTATTATTATCATTTATATAGTCAAAAAAGTCATCAAAACTATGTTTAATAATACCACCTCCATCTATTCATACAGTTTCAGTATATAATATTTTTACCCAAAAGTAAACGAAATTACACTTATGTTTTAAAGTTTTTTTAAGTAAAACTAGTATTTTATTAAAAAAAGGTATAAAATATAAATAGATTAAAAGAGTATGGAGGGCCTATGAATAACGCTATACTGGATAAAGAGTTAAAGAATATAAAAAAAGAGTACAATCAATTTTTTAAAAAACAAGATGATCAGTCTTTATTTTACTTAATTCAAATGATTGAACTAATGTATACTGAACTTGCTCATGAGATACAAGAAAAAGATTCTTTATATGATATCGTTTATAATAAATACAAAAATGATATAAGTATAATATTTAGAAATATGAAGGATTATTTTTTAAAAATAACGGATAATGCTATAAATGGGTTTAATCAAATAATTACTATAAGTGATACAAATAAGTATATAAATGCTAATAGTTTAAACAATATATATAAAAACTTTGAAAACGAATTAAATTCAAACATGAAGATAAAACAAAAAATTGAAGTTTTAATAAACAGTACGAGTGCTTCTCTTTTAAAAGAAATACAAGTTTTATCGAGCGGAAAAGAGTTTTATCAAATAGTAAACAAGTATAAATCACTTATTATTAATGAACTTATAAAAAACGTTTCTAGTAAGAATAATTTTATTATTTTAAATTATAAAAAAATTATTACTAATGTTTTGGAAGAAACACGAGAGGTTAAACAAAAATTAATTGATATGAACAAGAAGATTATAGTTAATACAACAATGGCATATTTAAAAGAACAAGAATATACTATTATTAATAATTATATAAATGATAATTATAATTTTTTAAATAAAGAATTTGCTAGTTTCGAAGAAGTTTTATCTAGTAAAGTAGGCGTTAAAAGAGATAATAAAGAGTTAAATAGCACTAAAGACTATTTACTTGGTTTTAACAATACTATTGCAGTTAAAATTAAAAATATTTTTGAACAAATGAATAGTGTCATAACACTAGAAGATAAAGAAATTAATGATAAATCTAAAGAATATAATGATTTAATATCTCATATATATGAAATAAATTTAGTTTTTGATAAAGAATTCTTAAAATATAAAAAACAGTTTAATGTTGGCAGTAAAGACTATGAAAAGTTTACTAAATTATTTGATGAAGAAACAAAAAAAATAACTAATTATATTAAAACAAATATATCAAATATTTTTAGAGATGGAACTAAAGTATTTAATGATACTTTATATAAGTATTTATTTCTAAAATCTAAACTTGAAGAATTTAATGAAGTGCTTTCTAGCTCTAAAGTAAAAGATTTACTATCTAAGTAAATCTTTTTTTTAGTAGTAAGGAAAATATCCAGGTCCGTAGTAAGGTCCATAGAAAGGCCTTGGACGTGTTGCTCCAAAGATAAGTGGAGATGAAACAAAACCTAAGGCAAATGGAAGAAGAAAGCCTCCTCCAAATCTATTATTATTATTAAATCCAGGTCTAGGTCCAGGACCAAATCCAGGCCTTCCTATAGGTCTTGGTACTTGTCTTACGGAATTATCGTAATAATAAGGCATATTATTATAGTTCATATATAACTCCTTTCTGCTATATAGTATGCAAAAAAACTTTAAGACGTGAAATTGTAAAGTTAGTATTAAAATGTAATATTTTAAAAGTTTTTGTTCATATTAATAGGGGTGATGCTATGGACTTTTTTATTACTATTTTTAGAACATTATTCTTTTATTTTTTTATAGTATTCGTCTATAGAGTAATGGGTAAAAGAGAAGTAGGACAGCTTGGAATAATAGATTTAATAGTGTCAGTATTGATTGCAGAACTTGTAGCTATAAGTTTGGAAGATACCTCTAAAAGCATGTTCTTAGTAATAATACCAATATTTCTTTTGGTAATTTGTCAGATAGGTATGGCATTTCTGTCATTAAAAGTTAAGAAAGTAAGAGATATTTTTGATGGGAAACCTTCAGTAATTATAAATAATGGAAAAATAAATATAAAAGAAATGATAAAGCAAAGATATAATTTAGATGATTTACTATCACAACTTAGAGAAGAAAAGTGTACAAGTATAAATGAAGTAGGTTATGCAATTCTTGAAACAAGTGGTAAACTTTCTGTTTTTAAAAAAGAAAATCCTAAAAATAAAACATTTCCTCTTCCTATTATTATTGATGGGAAAGTAGAATATGATTCATTACAACTACTTAATAAAGATATAAACTGGCTTAGAGAACATCTTTCAGTAGACATAGAAGATATATTTTATGGATTCTATAAGAATGAAAGCATTTATATTATAAAAAAAGATGAAGTCGAAGTGTTGTGAAAAGAAAATAAAGATTAAGAATTAATTATTTTTTAATTGGCAATTTATTGTAATCATTATTATTATAGTTTGTTTAAAGTTTATCTTTTAGATAGACTTTTTTGTTATTATGACTTATAATTGTAATGTGATAAGTATGAATATATATAATTTAACTTTTGATGAGTTAGAAAACTATTTTTTAAGTATAAACGAGAAGAAATACAGGGCTTCTCAAGTTTTTGAGTGGCTTTATAAAAAAAGAGTTACTTCTTTTGAAGAAATGACAAATTTAAGTAATAGTTTAATAGAAAAATTAAGAAAGGATTTTTCATTTGATATTCCGATTATTGTTGCTAAGGAACATGATAAAGATGTAAGTAAGTTTTTATTTAAGCTTAGTGATGGTGAGCATATAGAAAGTGTTGTTATGTATCATGATTATGGAATAAGTTTATGTGTATCAAGTCAAGTTGGGTGTAATATGGGTTGTGCTTTTTGTGAAAGTGGTAGAAGAAAAAAAGTGCGTAATCTTGAAGCCTATGAAATGCTTTTTCAAGTAATAGAGATAGAAAAAGAAATAAAAAAACGTATTTCTCATATTGTTGTAATGGGTATTGGAGAACCATTTGATAATTTTGATAATTTAGTAACGTTTATTTCAAATTGTAATAATCCGAAGGGATTAGAAATTGGATCTCGCCATATTACAGTATCTACATGTGGAATCGTTCCAAAAATATATGAATTTAGTAAACTACCATATCAGGTAAACCTTGCAATTAGTCTTCATAGTGCTTTTGATGATAAAAGAAGTAAGCTCATGCCTATTAATAAAGCTTATCCTTTGAAGGATGTACTTATTGCATTAAAAGATTACATAAAGGAAACTAATAGAAGAGTTACGTTTGAATATATTTTACTTTCAGGAGTTAATGATTCCGAAGAAGATGCTAAAGAGCTTTGTAAGCTTATCAAAGGATTAAATGCCTATGTCAATTTAATTCCTTATAATGAAGGAAGTTCTATGGGTTTTATTAAACCTAAAAATGATGAAATAATGAAATTTTATGATATAATAAAAAAAGAAGGTATAAATGTGACAATAAGAAGGGAATTTGGCAGTAAAATTTCGGCAGCTTGTGGGCAATTAAGATCAAAAAAGGAGGAATAAAATGGAGACGTTTTATTTAACGGATACAGGAATGATACGTGATCATAATGAAGATAGCGTAATAATAATAGAAAATGAGGACGGATCAAAACTTTTGGCGGTTGCTGATGGTATGGGAGGACATCGTGCAGGTGAAGTAGCATCTTCAATTGCTATTAGCTGTCTTAGTAAAAGATTCCTTGAGAGTTTTTTCAAGATGAGTAAAGCTTCTGCAGTAGAATGGATAAAAAATGCTGCGAATGAGATAAATGCTCAGATATTTAAACATGCAGAAGAAAATCCTGAAAGTAAAGGAATGGGTACTACTTTAGTTTTGGCGGTTGTAACAGATGAATATATTTTATTTGGCAATATTGGGGATTCTTCAGGTTTTGTTATGAAGGATGGTAAAATTCATAAAGTAACTAAGGATCATACTTTAGTAAATCTATTACTTGCGGCAGGAGAGCTTACTGAAGAAGAAGCTAAAAATCATCCTAAAAAAAATATACTTATGAATGCACTTGGAATAAATGATCCAATTGAAATAGATATATTTGATTGTAATATGGATATAGATGATATTCTTCTTTCTTCAGATGGACTTACCACTATGGTTACAGAAGAACAAATAGAAAAAGTATTACTTGAAGATTTATCTACAGAAGAAAAGGTAGTAAAACTAATTAAAAAAGCTAATAACAGGGGCGGTAATGATAATATATCAATAGCATATTTAAAAAAGAATAAAGGGAGTGAGTTAGAATGATTGTAAAAGGGCAAAAAGTTAACTCAAGATATGAAATTATAAAAACTATTGGTGAAGGTGGAATGGCAAATGTCTATTTAGCTAGGGATACTATTTTAGATAGAAACGTTGCTATTAAAGTTTTAAGAGGAGATCTTGCGACTGATGAAAAGTTTGTTCGTCGTTTTCAAAGAGAAGCTCTTTCGGCATCTTCATTATCACATCCAAACATTGTAGAAATATATGATGTTGGGGAAGATGATGGAGACTACTACATAGTAATGGAATATGTTGAGGGTAAAAACTTAAAACAACTTTTAAAGAAAAGAGAAAAATTAACCACGGCAGAAGTTGTAGATATTATGCTTCAAATAACAAGTGCTATGGGTGCTGCGCATGATAGTTTAATTATTCATAGAGATTTAAAACCACAAAACATATTAATAAAAGATGATGGTGAAATAAAAATAACAGATTTTGGTATTGCTATGGCTTTAAATGCAACTCAACTTACTCAAACAAATTCTGCGATGGGATCTGTTCACTATTTTCCACCTGAGCAAGCAAATGGTAAAGGGTCTACTTTAAAAAGTGATGTATATTCACTAGGAATAATGATGTATGAACTTCTTACTGGAGTACTCCCTTTTAGAGGGGATAATGCTGTTGAAATAGCACTTAAACATTTAAAAGAACCAATTCCTTCAATTAGGACGGAACTTCCTGAGATTCCAGCATCTATTGAAAACATAATTATAAGAGCTACTGCTAAGAATCCTAAAAATAGATATGCTAATGCTAATGAAATGCATGATGATTTAGTAACTGCTCTTAATAAAGAAAGAATAAATGAACCATTAATTACTTTGAAATATGATGAAGGTTTAGATGATGAACCAGTAGTAGCAGATAAAGAAAATGCTGATGATGCTATTGTAAGTCAAATAACTGATGAACCTAAAAAGAGTAATAAAAAACTAATAGTTTTAGCGTCAGTTTTCGGAGGACTTATTGTTATAACACTTTTTGCACTTTTAATACTTCCGATGATAACAAAAGTACCTGAAGTAACTATTCCTGATGTATCAAATTTAACAGTAGATGAGGCAACAGAAAAACTAGAAAAGATGAAGTTATCAGTTAATCCAAAAGTAGAAGAAGAACCTTCTGATAAAATAGAAAAAGGTAAAATTATTAGCACTAATCCAAAAATTGGTAAAAACGTTAAAGAAGGTACTGAAATTACTTTAACGGTTTCAAAAGGGGTAGAAAAAATTAAAATCGAAGACTATAAAGGACAAAACTATATCAAAGTTCAAACAGAACTAGAACTTCAAGGATTAAAAGTCACAATTGAAAAACAAGATACAGATACTAAAGTAAGTGATGCTGATGCACAAAATATAATTGGTCAATCAGTTAAAGAAGGAGAAGAACTTGAAAAAGGTGGCTTAATAACTCTTTATATTCCAAGTAATAAGAAGTATTATCCAGATATGGTTGGAGAAACTTGGACACTTGGAGAAGCTAGAACTTGGGCAATAGAAAATAATGTAAAATTATCAGTTAGTTATAGAGAAACTAATGATCATGATCCAAATGTTATTATTAAGCAATCTAAAACAACTTCTGATGAAATAAAAGCAAATGATACACTTGAAATAATGGTAGCTAAAGAAAAGAAAGTAACTACTAATAATAACAGTAATAATAGTAATACCAACAATAACAATAATAATAATAACAATAATAATACAACAAATAATAATACAAATAAGGATAGCAATGATACTGAAAGTAAATCAGAATAAGGAGCACAAATGAAAGGTCAAATTATAAAAATAATAAGTGATGATAATTTTGTAGAACACGAAAATAATATTTATATATGTAAAGCAAGAGGAAAACTAAGAAAAGATAACATAACCCCTAAAGTTGGGGATTATGTTATCTTTAATAAAGAAGAAAAAATAATAGAAAAAATACTTCCTAGAAAAAATGAACTTGATAGACCATTTGTAAGTAATATAGATGAAGCATTCATTATTACAAGTTTAAAGAATCCTGATTTTTCTACTAATCTACTTGATAAACTTATAACAATTTGTGAAATAAAAAATATAAAACCAGTTATATGTCTTACTAAAAAAGATTTATTAGAAAAAGATGAGTTTAAAAAACAAAAATCAGTAATAAACTATTATAAAAGAATTGGATATTCAGTTATTTATAATAATAAAATAAAAAGAATAAAGAAAATGATAAAGGACAAAACAGTAGTTTTTACAGGACAAACTGGGGCAGGTAAATCTAGTTTAATGAATAAATTAGATAAAAATTTAAACTTTGAAACAAATGAAATATCAAAAGCTTTAGGAAGAGGTAAACATACAACAAGATATGTAACACTTGTTAGCATTGGAAAAGGAAAAGTGTTAGATACACCAGGTTTTTCTTCTGTAGATTTATCTAAATATACAGATAAAGAAATAAAAGATACATTTATAGAGTTTAATAAATATAACTGTCCGTATAAAGATTGTACTCATACAAAAGAAAAAGAATGTAATGTAAAAGATCATATCAATAATGGAATATTAGATTCAAGATACGAAAACTATATTAAGTTTATAGAAAAGAGGTAGTTTATGATAGTATCAACATCATTTTTAAAAGAAGGTAATTATGCAAACTATATAAAAGAACTTAATAATTCAAATACTGATTGTATTCATTACGATGTAATGGATGGTAAGTTTGTAGATAATACTAATTTAAAAAGTCTAAAAGAACTAGAAAAATACATAGGTTTAAGTAAAAAGAAAATAGATATACATCTAATGGTAGAAAATCCAGAAAAATATATAAAAATGTTATCTTTATATAATATAAACAATATAACTATTCATAAAGAAATAAAAAACTATGAAGATATGATAGACTTAATAAAAAGTTATGGTATAAAAGCAGGACTTGCTATAAACCCAGAAACAAGTATAGAAAGTATATATAATATCCTCCATAAATTGGATATAGTCCTAATTATGGGAGTCTATCCCGGTAAAAGTGGGCAATCTTTCATAGAAAATACTACTAAAAAAATTAAAGACTTAAAACAAGTAATAAAAGAAAGAAATTTAAATACCAAGATATCAGTTGATGGAGGAATAAATGAAGAAGTCCTTCCTTTAGTAAAGGATGCTGATATTATAGTAAGTGCAACTTATATATTAAATGATTTAAGTAATATAGATAAAATAAAATCATTGAAGAGTAATTAATTGTTTTGTATAATAAAAGTGTATTAATTATTTGCCGTGTGTTAATATGACAATTTGATCGATAGCGTGTATTTTCTTAGGCAAAAAGAAAATATGCATGATGCGGGTATATTTCTTAGGGAAGAGAAGTATGCCTTTTTATTATTTTAAAAGGAGGTTACGTTATGAATGAAATAATAGAAAAAGAAAACATAAATATTGAAAATATGATTTATGAAATAAGGGGAAAACAAGTAATGCTTGATAGTGATTTGTCAAAATTATATCATTGCAAAAATGGTACTAAAGATATAAATAAAGCTGTAAAAAGAAATATAGATAGATTCCCAAGTGATTTTTATTTTCAATTAACAAGTGAAGAGTGTTCAAGGTTCCAATTTGGAACCTTGAAAATAAAAAGAGGCGAAAACATTAAGTATTTACCACATGTTTTTACAGAACAAGGTGTAGCAATGCTAGCTACAGTATTAAAAAGTGAAATTGCCTCCAAAGTAAGTATTGATATAATGCGTGCTTTCGTAGCAATGAGGCATTATATAGGAAATAATGAATATAGACTTTTAAATGTAGAATCTAAAATAGTAGAACATGACAATGATATTAGACTATTACAAGAGTCATTTTCTAAGTTTGAAGAAAAGAAACAAGTAAATGATATATATTTTACTGATCAAATATATGACGCCTATTCTAAAATAAAGGATATATTTTCTTTAGCAAATCAAGAACTAATTATTATAGACAGTTATGCTGATAAAACAGTACTAGATATGATAAAAGATTTAAGTGTTAAAGTACTATTAATAACAAAAGAAAGCAATAAACTAAGTGATTTAGACATAGAAAAATATAATAAACAGTATTCTAATTTAAAAGTAATAAGAAATAATGATTTCCATGATAGATATTTTATAATAGATAAAAATGAAGTATATCATTGTGGAACTTCAATAAACAATGCAGGATCAAAAGTTTTTTCTATAAATATACTAGAAGATAATATAGTAAAAAATAGTTTAATAAGGGAGATAAAAAAATATGAATAAAATGATTGAAAAAGAAAACATAAATACTAAAGTAGTAAATGATAATGAAACTATAGGATTATTGCTATGCAAAGAGAAAAACAAACTATCTGTTGAATGGTCATTAGAAGGAATTAATAATCCGACAGGAGTATCATCTTATGAAATAAAGAAATACATTTCAAAAGATATATTAGATAAATTACCATCTGAAGAAGAAATAAATATGCATATTAATCTAAAAAAAATAATAATATTATAATGAACTTTAAATGAAAAAAATATCTAAAACACAAAAAAACTGCTTAAGCAGCTTTTTTCATAGTTCTTATTTCTTTAGCAGATAATTTAACTTTTTCACCGTTTTCTAAAGTAACAACTTGTAAATTTAATTTTTGTTTCTTTTTAGTAGTATTTAACGCATGAGAACGTAAGTTTTTAATATTAGGTTTTCTGTTAGATTCATTTTTTGCCATAATATCCCTCCTTTAATAAGCATTATAAATTTACCATAAAATAAGAGTTTAGTCAACTTTTTAATAAAAAAATATAAATTTATTTACTATAGAATTATTTTATGTTATACTAACAATAGTTAGAATAGTAAAGCACTATAGAGGTGAAAGTATGTTTAGTGAAAAGGATAAAAAACAGATTGAAGAAGAAATTAAAAAACAAGAAAACACTGAGTCTGAAGAAAATGTACAAATAGATATATCTAGTAAATCAAAACTAAAAAGTCAATTTGGTAGAGGATTCTCTAATAAGTTTAAAAACTTACAAATAAGATATAAAAAAGATAAAAGAAAGACTTTAGTAGCAATCGCAGGACTATTTGCAATGTTTTCAGCTTTAATGGGTTCAAGTTATGCATATTTAACCTACGTAAGTAAAACTAATAATAGTGTAACAATAAATGCAGGATCTTTAGCACTTATATTTCAAAATGAAGAAAATGTTATAAATTTAACAAACGCGGTACCTGTAAAAGATAGTGTTGGACTAGGTAGCGATAAAGAATATAGTTTTGAAATAAAAAATAATGGTAGTATAGCAGGAACATATAAAATAACATTAGATAATACATGTGTTACCGGTAATGGTGTTGATGTATGTATACCTGATGACTACATTAAAGTAGGATTAAAAATAGGAAATAATGACTATAAAGTAGTTGAAAGAAATGATAAAAACGAATATATATTAGATACAGGATCACTTCAAAAAGGGAAGTCTCAATCTTATAAAATGAAAATATGGCTTGATCATGAAACACCAAATACTTATAATGCAGCAGGAAGTAAAAATATAGTATATAAAGGTAAATTAGGACTTTCATATGAACAAGGTAAAACAGTACCAGGTTTTGTAGATACAATGAAAAGACTTGCCAATACAAATCAAACAATAGATTTTAGTAAAGCACCAAGTGATACAAATGGTAATGGAATAAATATACTTGAAGGAACAGAAAATGATCCAAATCCAATATACTTTTATAGAGGATTTGATACAGAAGGAAAAAGTGTAGTAAGTAAAAACAATGTATTATTTGGAGGGTTCTGCTGGAAAATAGTAAGAACAACAGATACAGGAGGAATAAAAATAGTATATAATGGAACTCCTACAAATGATAATAAATGTACAAATACAACAGGAGAAGCAACACAGCTATCTACAACAAGTGCATTCAACCCAAGTTATGACTCTCCAGCATATAATGGATATATGTATGGAACTGTTTATCCATATAAAAGTGGAGCAGGAACAAAAGGCTCATTATTTGGAAGTAATTTTACATACTCAAATGGAACATATACATTAACAAATACAAGCACAACAAAAGATAGCACTCATCACTATAGCTGTAATAATGCTGAAGGAACATGTTCAACAATAAGATATTACTATTATAATAATTATTATATAGAACTAACAAATGGTAAATCAGTAAGTGATGCACTTTCTGAAATGCAAACAAATACAACAGATAGTACAATAAAAACAGTAATAGATAATTGGTATGAAGCGAATTTAGCAAGTTATGAAGAATATCTGGAAGATACCGTATGGTGTAATGATAGAAGTATGAATACACAAACTAATGGATGGAGGGAAAATGGAAGTTTGACAGAATATATGTATTATGGAGCATATGGAAGAAATAGGCAAACATATAAACCAAGCGTAACATGTCCAAATAAGAATGATGCTTTTACAGTAAATGATACAACAAAAGGAAATGGTGCATTAAATCATCCAGTTGCACTTTTAACAGCAGATGAGCTAACAATGGCAGGATCAGGATATCCAGGTTATAGCAATAAATCATATTTATATACCAATCAAATTTGGTGGTCTTTGTCGCCTAGCTATTTCAACAACGGCAGCGCCTACGAGTTCAACCTTAACTCGAGTGGTGGCCTGAACGACTCCGACGTGTACTACTCTCTCGGTGTGCGTCCTGCGGTTTCACTTGCACCTGGAACAAGTTTTGCATCTGGAGATGGATCAAGTGATACACCGTATAAAGTTCAATAAAATTATGAGTGTGGACTAACCTGTTCCACCCTTTTTCCTGTTAAACCTTCGCGAAAACCCTTTCGCGAAGTATTGATACTTTTAATAAACAACACAACTATAGAAAGAAGAAAAAAGTTAAA
>CADBUX010000026.1 GCA_902797995.1 uncultured Erysipelotrichaceae bacterium
ACTGGATTATATATTATCAAAAAGAATATAAAAAATACAAATTAATTACATAACTTGTATTTTCTCTTAAAATTTTCCAACATTTACTTTACTTCACCACTATCTGTGAAAGTATGAAATGCATAATATATATATTAGTTTTTGTTATATGGAGGTTTTTTTCATGAATCAGTCAATGTTTTATTCTAGAAAGCAAATTAATTCAGAATGTAATGATAAAGAAAAAACGTAAAGTTAGTTCATGTGGCAAAAGTCATGTATTAAACCATACAATCAATTATGTATTGGTGTAGTTGGTCCTACTGGACCTACTGGACCTGCTGGTGCAGCTGGCGCAACTGGACCGACTGGGCCTGCGGGTACAAGTGGAATTCTAAGTTATGCTGACTTTTTTGCTCTTATGCCACCTGATAATGCGGCTACTGTTGCTCCTGGTACTGATGTTAGTTTTCCACAAGATGGTCCCAATAGTGGAACAAGTATATCTAGAGCAAGTGCTAGCACATTTAATCTTGAAGACATAGGCACTTATTTAATTCAATTTCAAGTTAGTGTAACTGAAGCTGGACAACTTGTACTTACACTAAATGGTAGTGAACTTGCTTATACTGTTGTTGGAAGAGCAACTGGTACAACTCAAATTGTGGAAATGGCTATTGTTACCACAACTGCAATAAACTCTATATTAACGGTAAGAAACCCTGCTGATAACGCAGCAGCTCTTACAATTACACCAGTATCTGGTGGTACAGAACCAGTTTCTGCTCATCTTGTCATTACACAAATTGGATAGTTTATTAAAGTAGGTCCTCCTACTTTTTTCTAATACTTATATCATGATTAGATGGCGACATTGTGCATTTTCCATCTAAATCAAATCTAGAACCATGGCATGGGCAATCCCATGTCTTTTCCACTTCATTAAATACTAATCCACATCCAAAATGCGGACATTTCCTATTTACAATATGACTTTTTTTATCTTGATATATCATTACTTTTTGTTTATCTATTTTTTTATAAGTTACCTTATTATTTCTTACTAAGTATCCTTTTATAAAACCACTTATATTTTTATACACATTAGTTATTATACCTAATATATTTGTTAAGTTTATTCTTTTTGGATTAAACAATTCTATATATTCATTTTGCTTTCCTGTTATTATGTCACTTAATATTTGTCCTGCAAGAGGTCCATTTGTTAGGCCCCAAGTATTATATCCTGTTCCTATTAAAATATTATCTTTTAATCTTCCTATATATGGTAACCCATCATTTGTCATTATATCTATATTGCTCCATAGATAATCTGGCTTTAGATCTAAATTTTTTAGTTTATTTTGTAGTTCTATAAAGTTTTCTTTTGCACATATATGTTTATTTAAAGAGTGTGAATTGCTTAAATATATTAAGCAGTCTTTATAGTTTCTTATTGATATTGTTGGTTTGTTATAACTAATTAACGATATAGGTCTTGCTAATGTTTTTGAAGCACTTAAGTATGACTTTTCTAAACTAGCTTTAATAGGAAATAAGTATGGGATATTAAAATACGGATAATGAGACGCTATTACTACCCACTTTGATTTTATTTTATATTTATCAGTACTACATATATAATAATCTTGCTTTTTTTCTATTCTTTTTATACTTGTGTTTTCATAGATGGGAAATCTATTATTTTTTAATAATCCATATACATATTTGATAGGGTGAAATGTATAGGTGTTAGGTACTTCAATCATATATTTACTTTTTACTATGTTTACTTTTTTTACTTTTTCTACCTTTATACCCATTTTTTTTAAAAATTTTTCTAGGTCTTTTATTTTTTTTACTTCTTCTTTTTCATTTGTATAAAGCGAAGCATTTACTTTTTGAAGATCACAGTTAATATTTTCTTTTGTTATTATATCTGCAATCATTTCTATAGCATCTTGTTGTGATTTTATATACTTGGCTGCTGTTTTGTCATTAAAATTTGTTCTTATTTTATCTAAGAGATCATTTTGAAGATAATTTAATTTACCAGTATTGTTAGCACTTGTACTCATTCCTATTTTATTTTGTTCTACAAGCATTACTTTTAGATTTGTATTGCTTAAATTGTATAAAGTTGATATTCCAGTAATGCCTCCTCCAATAATTAGGACATCTACTTCTTTGTTTTCATTTAACTCTGGGTATTCTTTTTCTTTTACTGTGTCTTTCCATATACTTATATTTTTCATTATTATCACCATTCATTAGTATAAGAAAAAAAGTGTTAAATAAACAAAAAAATACATTGGTAAAAATTACCAATGTAAATACATGTAAAATAACTTTATTATTTTTTCTGTTTATTATACGATAGAATAGATACATTTGAAAAATCAGGTGCCTTTCCTTATCTTTATCAGGGGGTTGATAGAGAAAGGAGTGATATTTATGACTAAAAGAGAAAAATCTCTATTTATCATAATATTGCTATTATTCTTTATATTAATAACTTTATTGTATAAATAATAAAAGCATCTGATTTCACAACCCTGTGATTTCAGATGCCACCCATAATAAGGGAATGCATTTGATTCGCACTTTCAAATGTATTCTTTTTTATTTTATGAAGTTTCCTTCATTACATACAATATATCATAAAGTTTTTTTTATTTCAACTTATTTTATTTATAAAAATTGCATTCTAGTTCATGATCATTTATTATTCCTATTGCTTGTAAGTATGAATAAATAATTATACTACCTACAAATTTCATTCCTCTTTTTTTTAGATCATTTGATATAGTGTCTGATAAGTTTGATGTTGTTCTAAAGTTATCATCTTTGTTAATTATTGTTTTATTATTTGTAAAACTCCAAATATAATTTGAAAATGTTTTATACTCTTTTTGTATTTCCATAAATATTTTAGCATTGTTTATAGCAGCATTTATTTTTAGTTTATTTCTTATTATTTCTTTGTTATTTAATAATTCATTTATTTTATCTTCTTTATACTTTGCTATTTTTTTATAATCAAAGTTATCATAAGCTTTTCTAAAAGATTCCCTTTTGTTTAAAACACATTCCCAGGATAGCCCTGCTTGGAAGCTTTCCAAAAGTAGCATTTCAAAAAGATAGTTATCATCATATGATGGTACTGCCCATTCCTCATCATGATATTTAATATATAATTCATTGTTTTCGTTTACCCAGCTACATCTTTTCATACATGCACCTCTTTTTTTATTTTATCAAAAAAGAATAGATATTTCACTATTCTTGCTTAGTTAATTTGCTTTTTCCTGTTTTATAATCTATTGTTACTCCATCTTGTATGTTATATACATATACATTGAACTTTATACCTCTTCCTTTATCTTCTACTGATAATGCTTCCATTTGGATACCTGATGCTACAAGGTTTGTTCCTTCAAAAATGGGAGTTACTCTATAAAGAACATGGTTTTTTGTTTTCTTAACGTAGTTTGCTACTTTATTTTCAAATTCTAACATTGTACTTGCGTTTGCAAATCTAGTACAGGTTATTAAATTCTTTTCATTATCATTTTCTCCAGTTAACTGATATCCTATTAGATGACATCTGTTATATAGATATTTACCATCTATAAAATCATATTTTGTTGTTTGCCAACCACTTGGTTTTATCATACCAATTCTTCCTCTTTCTTCTGTTGGCATAGTATCTTTACTTACATTAGCATAAGCTACTCCACATCTTCCTAGAAGGTCTAAACTACTATACTTTTCAAATGTTTTTGTAGTTAGTTCTTCATCTTTAAAATCTGGTTTGTTGTTATTGATTGTTACATATGGTTTATTTTTATACTCTGGTACTTCTTCTAGAGAATATGATGGTAAGGCATACGACTTTATTCTGTCTAGAATACTACTGTCATAGTAATTAATTATGTTTATTATTCCTACAAGTACTAGTAAAATTAATAGTTTTCTGATTTTTCTTTTTGTTTTTTTTCTAATTCTCATTTATATCACTTACTTCTTTTGTTACTTTTTTCTTCTTTTAAATTCTCTTTCATTAATCTTTCTACTTCTTTATATAGTTTGTTATTGGCTTCTTCTAGTTCCATGTTACCTACTTTAAAGGGAGTTCCATATCTTATTGTTAGATTTTTACTTCTAAATTTGTAGTCTCCAGTTATACCAAAGGGAACGATAGTGGCATTTGTCTTTTTTGCTAGTGATACTGCCCCAAATTTGAAAGGTAGTAGAAACTCTTTTGTTTTATTCCTTGTTCCTTCAGGAAATAGTCCTATTGCTCCCCCATCTTTTAGAACTTCTAGAGCTTGTTTTGTTGCATCTTCATCTTTTTTCGATCTATCTACAGATATACACCCTGTTCCTTTAAAAAACCATTTTGTTTTTTTATCATCAAAGTATTCTTTTTTTGCCATATAATGAATGCCTCTTTTGGTTTTTATAATTGTTAGGAATTGATCATAAATATGTTTATGGTTACCTACGATTAGTATAGGTCCTTCTTTTGGTATTTTATTATGTCCTATTGATTTTGGATTGTAGTAAAACAGAAATATAGGTTTTAGTATAAATCTTCCTATTTTATATAGTGCTGGTACTTTTTTATTCATCATATTCATCTTCTCCGTTATCTTTTTGTAATGTTGCAAAATCTACTTTTCCTAGTTTTGTTTTTGGAAGTTTTTTTCTTAATACTATTTGATTTGGTATCATGTATTTTGCTAAGTGCTTTTTACAATAGTTTCTTAGTTCTTGCTTTATTAAAAGCCCATGAAAGCCATCTTTTAAAACTACAAATGCTTTTGGAACTTCTTGTTTATATGGATGTGGTACTCCGATTACTGTACATTGTAATACTGCAGGATGTGATTCTATTACTTCTTCAATATGATTTGGGTAGACGTTATAACCACTTGTAATAATCATTCTTTTGATTCTTCCTTTGTAGAATAAGAAACCATCTTCATCCATATATCCAAGATCTCCGGTGTGAAGCCAAACATGTCCATCATCATGTATTTGAAGGGCCTCATTTGTTTCTTGTTCATTATTTAAATAACCCATCATTAAGGCTTTACTATTAATAACTATTTCTCCAGTTTCTCCATAGGCAACAGTTTTTCTGGTAGCTTGATCAATTATTTTAACATGGTTGCCTGCTAAAGGGATACCTACTGATCCTGATTTATTTACATGGTCATGAGCCATAGTAACGCAGGCTAAAGCTTCCGAAAGCCCATATCCTTGAGTTATCTTAGCTTCTGAATTATGTTCTTTTAAATAGTTATTAATTTTATCTTCTAGATTTTTAGGAAGAAGGTCTCCTCCAGAAATAACATACTTTAAGAATGATAAGTCTAGGTTTTTAACATTATTAGAGTTTGCTAAAGCTTCGAATAATGTTGGAACTCCAAGAACACATGTTGGTTTTGTTTTTTTAAATAATACATCAAATTTTTTAGAGTCAAATTTAGGGACTAAAATAGTTGAACATCCAAGTGCTAGAGGTGTATGCATAAGTACTGATAGTCCAAACCCATGAAAATTTGGCATAATTGCTAGGGCTGAATCTCCTTGATTTAGTTTTATTAAATCAATTTCTTCTCCTTTTGCTGCAAAGATAAAAGCTCTGTTTTGTATAACTACATTTTTTGGAGTTCCACTTGTCCCTCCAGAATGAATAATAACTGCAGGAGTGTTTTTTCCAAACTTTTTTGGTATAAAGTTTTTTTGAAAGATGCTTTTAATCATGAAGGTAGTCCAATTTATAAACTGTTTATTTATCGGATGATGCTTAAACTTTGTAATTTGGCTTATGTCATATATAACATTTTTTACTATATTTAAGGAATCTCCAGGAGATACAAATATAACTTTTTTTACTTTTGAGGTTTTAATAAAACTTTGTATTTTGTCATACTGAGCATCATATATAATTAAATATTCGCTTTTTGTAGATTCTAAAGTTTGTTTTATCTCTTCTTCTGCTGATAAAGGATGTGTCATATTAGCAATGGCTCCAAGCTTATTGAGAGCATACAAACTTATTAAGCTTTCTGGAACATTAGGGAGTAATATTGTTACTATATCTCCTTGTCTTATTCCTAAACTATGAAAACCTTTGGCACATATATCTATCTTTTTTAAAAACTTTGTATAGTTTATCTTTTTACCCATATATTGTACTGCAACATTCTTAGGATATTTTTTAGTACTATTTACTATTTGATCATACATGGTAATATCGGGTATTTTATAGTTTAAATCTTCTTTTGTATAATACTTTGACCAAGGCGCTTTTAGTTTTTTCTTTCTAGTAAAAATATCAAATATAGACATACTATTTCTCCTTTATCATATTTTTTATTATTTCTCTTAAATTATTATTTTCTTGTTCTAAGTTAGTACTTTTAATTTGCATTGGCTTACCAAACTCTATTTTTATTTTTTTAAATGTTTTATAGCTTCCTGTTATTGAAAATGGAACAATTTTTGTATTTGTATCACTTGCCATTTTTACTGCTCCGATTTTAAATGGTAGTAAACCTCTTCCTTTTTCGGTTGTGCCTTCAGGAAATATTCCTATTACTTCATTTTTTTCTAAATATTCCTTAGCTTTTTTCAAAGCATCTTTATCCTTTTCACGTCTATTAACTGGGATTAATCCAAGATTTGAGAATATTATTTTTTTTGGACCTTTCCAAAGCTCATCTTTTGCTAAGAAATGAATACTTCTTTTTGTTGAACTTATTAATAGAAGAGGATCAAAAATACTAGTATGATTACCTGCGAGTATTATTCTTCCTTCTTTAGGAATGTTTTCTAACCCTTTATATTTTGGTCTAATAAATATATTAGTGAACAATTTTACTAATGGTCTTATGACTCTATAAAATTTTGACTTTTTCATTTTACTACCTCTTTATTTTATACATTACAATTATATCATAAAGTTACTTTGTTTAGCACCCTTATCATTTTAACTTGTTTATTTTTCATAATCTTTTCACATTATTTGTGATAAAAAAAAGTAGTACTTACTACTTTATTTACAATTATCTATTGATCCTAAATCATAGATGTTTTTATATCCTTCTTCTTTTAAAGCTTCTGCTGCCATATTACTTCGCGTACCACTTTTACAATACACTATTATCGGAACATTAAAGTCTATCGCTCCATTTGTACTTAACTTTTGTACTATTTCATCATATGGAATATTGATGGCATCTTTTAAGTGACTTTCTTCATATTCTCCTTTAGTTCTTACATCTATTAGCATTGCGTGACTTTCTTTTTCTATGATTTCATCTTTTTCATTACATGTTACTTGTATTATTTTTGTTTTTTCATTACTAGTACATCCACATAGTCCTAGTAATAATAGTGTTAATATAACTATTTTTTTCATAATATACTCCTCCAAATATTACAACCAGTTTTCAATTGTACTTTTTGCACTACCTACAGAAGAACCTTGTATAGCAATGGCATCATCTAATACATTTGCACTACTACAAAGTTCTTTAACTTGTCTAGGCACCCCAGAAAGGCCTGATCCTTCATGAGTAACAAATATTCTAACGGTTTTGCCAGTAAAATCTAAGTTTTTTAAAGCTGTAAACATTTCTTCTGGCATACCACCCCAATATATAGGTGATCCTATGTAAATTACTTCATAAGAAGAAGTATCTGGAACTTCTTTTTTTATTGGAGCATTATGACTACTAGTTCTTTCTTTAGCTTCATTAATACAAGTCATATAGTTTTCTGAATAAGGTGCAAGTGATTCAACTTTAAATAAATCAGCACCACTAATATCTTTTATATACTCTGCGATAACTTCAGTATTACCTTTCTCAACATATTTCATAGAACCTCCGAAATAGTTTTCATCTGCTCTACTAAAATAAATAACTAAAGATCTTTTATCTTTTAGCAAAATACATCATCCTTCCTAATCACTCATATCAACATCTAAAGTTATGCTTATATGATAACCTTTATATTTCTTTTGTACTTCATCATATATTTGTTTATATACTTCTTCTCTATTTTTTACTTTAAAATCAATAATAATATCAAAACTTATTTCTTTTGCTTTATCGTCTAAATAGAAACCATGCATTTGAAGTATTCCTTCATGAGAGAATACTATTTTTTGTATATCTCTTTGTACTTTCATAATATGTTTATCTTTAGTATTTATAGAATATACTCCAATAGTATGAAGAATAACTCCATATTTATCTATAATGTTTTTTGATATTTTTCTAGATATTTTATCAATATCTGCAACTGTTAAAGTATCAGCAACTTCAATATGAATAGATCCTAAATACTTATCCGGACCATAATCATTAAGAATCAGATCAAAAGCACCTTGTACTTGTTCTTCTTTAACAATATCTTTTTTTATTGATCTAGCAAGTTCGCTTTCGACTCTTACACCTAAAATATTATCAACAGATTCTTTTATAAGATCAATACCAGCTTTTATAATAAATATCGAAAGTAGTGCCCCTACATAAGCCTCAATACTAATTTTAAACAAAATATATACTACTGCTGAAGCAAGTACTGAAATAGAAAGTATTGCATCATTAAAAGCATCAGAACCACTTGCTACTAAAGAATCGGAATTAACTTCTTTTCCTTTCTTTTTTACGTAGATACCAAGTATAAATTTAACAATAATACTTGCAACTAGAATAATTAGTGTTAGATTGCTATAATCTACTTCTCCAGGATGGATAATTTTCTTTACTGATTCAATAAAAGCAGTAATACCTGCATATAAAACTATTGCAGAAACAAGTAAAGATGTCATATACTCAATTCTTCCATAACCATATGGATGTTTTTTATCTGGGGCTTTTCCTGCAATCTTTGTACCTACAATAGTAATAATACTAGATAGTGCATCACTTAAATTGTTAACAGCATCAGAAATAATTGCTATTGAATTAGCAAGTAATCCTACAAAGGCTTTAAATGCTGCGAGAACAATATTGGATATTATACTTATAATACTAGTTTTTATAACAACTTTCTCTCTATTGTTTTTCATAAATATCAACTCCAAAAATTATTATAACATAAAAAAGTAGAAAATTAATTCTACTTAATTATATTAAATTTTTCTTAAAAAACTCATCTATTTTATCAAAAGGAATTATATCTTTTTTATCATATAAATCAGTATGAACAGCACCTGGAATAATTAATAATTCTTTATTATCTGTATACTTTGAATCTTTTATCATATTACTATAAGCATCACGACTCATATAACAAGAATGAGCTTTTTCTCCGTGGATAATTAAAACAGCATTTCTTATTTCATTAGAGTAATGTAATAGTCTTGTATTCATAAGTGAAGTTCCTGCTGTTACATTCCAGCCATCATTAGAATTTAAACTTCTCTTGTGGTAACCTCTTTTTGTTTTATAATAATCATAATAATCTTTAACAAAGAATGGAGCATCGTCTGGTAATGGATCTACGACTCCACCACCTTGTTTATATTCACCATTTTTAAAGTCTTCTGTTCTTTGTTTGTTGATATTAATTCTTGCCTTAAACCTATCTTCTTCACTATCTTGTTCATCAAAATAACCATTACCGGCTACTCTAGACATATCGTACATAGTAGAAGATACAGTTGCTTTAATTCTAGTATCAATACAAGCAGTTTGAAGAGCCATTCCTCCCCATCCACAAATACCAATAATTCCTATTTTTTCAGGATCAACATTATCTAAATTAGATAAATAATCAACAGCTGCTTGAAAATCTTCTACATTGATATCTGGAGAATGCATATATCTTACTTCTCCACCAGATTCACCAGTAAAAGATGGGTCAAACGCAATAGCAAGAAAACCACGTTCTGCCATTTCTTGAGCATATAATCCACTACTTTGCTCTTTTACTGCACCAAATGGACCGCATACTGCAATTGCAGATAATTTTCCTTCATATTCTTTTGGTATATACATATCTGCTACTAATGTTATTCCAAAATGATTATTGAAAGTAACTTTTTTGTGATTAACTTTATCACTTTTTGGGAACACTTTATCCCATTCATTAGTTATAATTAATTCTTTCATAAATCCTCCTTATAATTTATTTTTCTAGTTTTACACTAATAGAGTTATTGTCTAAATCTGGCAAATTGTTAATATGTCCTATTTTAGTATAACTATATGATGTATCAAAACTTTTATAAAATATTACTAAACAGTTATCAGTATATAACATTACATCACCCTTATTAATGTGTTTTGGATTAACTGGATTATTTTTTAACGAAAAATCTAAATATACATATTTTTCATTACTATTTAAATCGTTCATGTTTAACTGTAATGGTAGTTTTGTTAACAGTTCTGCTACTGTTTCGTTGTTTTCTAAGTTTAACTTATATTCTTTTTCATTTATAACTATGTTCATATTGTTTATTATTTCCTCACTTTCTTTTAAATTTTCTTGTTTTTGGATTTTATTGTTGCATCCTGTTAATATTAATATTGCTATTATAAATACAATTATTATTCTTTTATTCATTAAATATATTCTCCTTTATAGTTTTATTATTTATTTTATATATTTTTTTCTATATCAAAACTGTTTACTAACAGTTTTTGATACTTTTCTAGGTCCTCTTATTGAGGTGATTCCTAGTTCATTTAGTTTTTTAAACGTTATTTGATCTTTTTTATATTTTTTTATTAGTTTTAGTTTAACTATACTTTTCATGGAGACGTTTTGATCTTTGTATTCAAATGGAATATTTACTTCTTCTGCTTTACATTTAAACATTATTTGAGAAAAAGGTGCTGCTACATAGATATAGACTATATCATTTTTATTAATATTACTTGACTGTTTCCATATGATTGTATCTGTATCATTAAAGCTGTTTACAATGTCATAATACTTTGGATTAGCAGGGACGATCCATTCTTTCTTTTCATTTACGTCATCGTATGAATTATCTATTAACTTATATATATCCTCATCTTTTATAGAGTCATCTAATGTAATTGTAAGCCAACTTTTTTTATTCATGTGATAACCTTCAAAGTATCCTTTTTGTTTTATTTTGTTTTTGATAGTTTGCTCATCAGTTTTAACATTTATTATGTCTATTTGTTTATTATCTTTTTCTTGTAACACAGATTTATTTATATTCATAATAATAGCATACCATTTTTTATTTATTTGGTTTCTAAATACTCCAAAGTCTTCATATTTTTCCCAAAGAAATTCTGGTTTATCGTTATATTTATTTAGTATATATTTTGTGATTCTATTGGCTTGGTTTCCTATAAAGTATTTGTTTTCAAAGCAATTATTTTTTATATCTTGGAGTATTTTTTTATACTCATTTTTTACTTTATTAACAAATTCTCCTTGGCTGTTTTCAACTCTTATATTAGTGTATTCTTCATTAAATTCTAAGTCTATTATTTTTCCTTTTATATTTTCTTTTTCTATAGTTAATATTGCTTTAAAGCTATCATTCATAAATGTTTTTTCTATTAGATAAGTATTGTTTTCTTTTTTAAAACCATACTTTATTAGTTTTTGTTTAATTGGCTTTGACTTTTTAAATATTTCTTCTTCAATTGTCATAACTAACTCCTTTTGTTTATTATATCATGAAAAAAGCAGAATACTTCTGCTTTTATTCTGAATACTACTCTGTAGATTCTAGTACTGCTGTTTGATATGTACTTCCGTCAATTGTTTCCGTTCCATTTGTAATTTGACTATTATCTTCTTGATCTGATACTGTACCATTTATTGCAGCAGTTTTACCTTTTATAATTCCATCGTAGAAATTAAATGTTCTTGTTGATTTTATACCATTAGTTTTTCCCATTAGTATTGGAGATGTAGCATCAATATTTCCATCTTTTACTCCAATTGTTAAAGTTCCAGCACTAGATATTGCATGTTGATTATTTCCTACGATAGTTCCTCCAGTTACTTTTAAAGTACCGGCGCTTTCACATTGAACAGTTGCTCTATCCATGCCACTATATTCTCCACTTGTATTTGAACTTAAATATGCACTACCTGTTATTTCTACAGTTCCTGTATATATATAAATAGCTTGTCTTGTCCCAGTTGCAATTATTTCACCACTACTTATTGTAAGGTTGCCTGAACGATTATTAACAGCTCCTACATCAGCACTTGATGATATAGTACCATTTATAATTGATAATGTACCATAGTTTTCAACTATTGCTTTATTTCCATCATTACTTAATGTTTTGTTGTTTAAATCTAATATAATATTTTTTGTCGCTGCAACATTTATCATTTCACTTGTATTTTTTAATAAAGTTATAGTTGTTTGTGTATTAGCAGGTACTGCTGCTAGTGCCTCTGTAATACTTGCATAAAGTGTACTTCCAATTTGTGCTATATCTGCTATTTTAGTCCAATGAGCATAAAATGGTATATCCTCTGTAATTATTCTATTTGAACCTATTTGCTCCCCACCGCTAGCAGCAGTATACCATCCATCGAAATCATATCCTGCTCTTGTTGGTGTAGGTAAAGTTCCTACTTTATGCCCAACAGGTACATTTTTCGTTCTGTCTGCTGTTGCTAACGTTCCACCATTTGGGTTAAACGTAACTGTACGCGTTATTCCTAAAAATGATATTTGATATGTCTGTCCATTTATTACTTCGTCAGAACTAGCAATGTTATATCCATCTTCTTTATCTACTACTTTAGCATCATTATTTATTCCTCGCGTTTTTCCTTTAGCTGTACCATTATAAAAATTATAGTTAGTTGTACTGGTTATACCATATATGTTTCCTTGCATTATAGGGGAACTTTCATCGATATCTCCGTCTTCTATTCCAATTGTCATATTTCCACGGTTATCAACAGCACTTGATCCGGTTGACACTATTGTTCCTCCAGTAATCTTTAAAGTACCTGATGCTTGATTTTGTACTGCAGCTCTTTCTGTTGCTTCTGAACTTAAGTAGGCTGTTCCTGTTATTTCTGCAATTCCTTTATCATTATAAAGAGCTTGTCTACCACCTGTTACAATAACGCTTCCTCCACTTATTGTTATTTTCCCAGTTGAGTTATTATTAATTGCTCCGTTTGTGGCCGCGGATGATGAAATAATCCCGTTTGTTATTTCTATTGTTCCATTATTAGAAATAACATTAGTATTTCCAGCGTTGCTCAATACACTATTTTGAAAATCAAATATTATATTTTGGTTTTTAGCTACTGTTATTGCTTCACTTGTATTCTTAAGTAATTTTACAGTAGTTTGAGTATTATTTTTAGGTACTGCATTTACAGCTTCTTGAAGTGTATCATAGTATATACCATTTACCTCTGCTACTTTATTATTTGATTCAAATGTAAAATTTAAGGTGAATGGATAGGTTGTAGTTGTACTATCATAAGAACTACTGTTTTTGTAACTAATTGTTATATATAATGTTTTTTTAGCTCCTAAAGTACATTTCGTACTATCGTTATCATCACATATTAATTCATTTAGTTTATAATTTTGTTCATCTATTTCATACTTTAAATTGCTTGGAAGACCCGCAATTTGAGTTATCATCATTTCGGCATTACCAAAATTAGTAATCTCAACTTTATATGTTAATTTTGAATTACTATTTGGTAAATTAAGTCCACTTGTTATACTTTCTACGTTATAATCTTCATAATTGGATACTGCATCTGATACTGGATTCATAACTGATACTCCAGTAATTCTAATGTTCTTTTGAACTCTTACTGTGGCCCCAATATCTTTAATTATTCCAGTACTTTGAAATGCTGAAAAGCCTATAGTAAGTGTAGTTAACACTAATACTACTATAGCTGCAGATATATTTACTATTTATACCTTTTTTTCAGCATAGCGACTCCTCTTATCTTTTTTATAGTACTTTATTCTTTTTATATTATATCACAATAAGTTTAATAATAAAACACTAATGATTCTTTTTAACCTTTTTTGTTTTATTTATGAAACTATTTAAGTATTTAAAAAAGCAGATTGCTCTGCTTCTTCATTTGTTTTGTTTGTATTATGTACTTTCTACGGTAGCGGTATTATATGTTTTTCCATCAATTGTTTCGGTGCCCTCTACAATTTGAACATCTGAATTTAATAATGTTCCTGATACTGATGGGTTGTTTATACCTTTTATGACACCATCATAGAAACTAAAACTCGTTGAACTTTTCAAACCATAAGTTTCTCCAATTATTACAGGCGATGTTGTGTTAACATTTCCATCATCTACACCTATAGTTAACGTTCCTGCATTTGTTATGGCTTCTTGTCTTATTCCTACTATTGTTCCTCCAGTTACGACCATGGTTCCTCCTGATAGATTTTGAGCTGTTGATCTATCCATTCCATTATATGAACCAGATGTCTTTGAACTTAAATAGGCTGTTCCTGTTATTTCTACATAACCACCACTAAGATTATATATTGCTTGTTTTTCTCCGGTTGCAATTATATTACCACCACTTATTGTAACCCTACCTCCACTGTTGTTATTAATGACTGCAGCATCTGCAGAAGAAGTTAGAGTTCCATTAGAGATTGTAATTGTTCCATTATTTTCTATTATTGCAATTCTTGCATTATTAACGTTGCTTACTGTATGGTTTTCAAAATCAAATATTATGTTTTTGTTTTTTGGTATTGTGACGTATTCAGAAGTATCTCTTAATAATTTAACTGTTGTGGCTACTCCTGTTGGAGCAGCTGTTACGGCATCCTGGATTGTTCCATAATAATTTCCATTCATTAATACATTATATATTTTCTTCCAATGGGCATAGAATGTTACATCTTCGGTAATTGCTCTGTTTGATCCAATTTTATCACCTTCAGTAGCATCTGTATACCATCCTTCAAATTCATATCCTGTCCTTGTTGCATCTGGTAATGTTCCTACTTTTTTGCCTATAGGAACTCCTCTTGTTGGTTCTAAAGTGGTACCTCCATTTGGATCAAATGTTACTGTACTTGTTACCGCTAGAAATGCTGTTCTATATAGTTCTCCACCAATTATTTCTTCTGAAGTTCCTATATTATACCCTTCTTCTTTGCCTACTACATAAGAATCATTATCTATCCCTGTTATCTTACCTTTGGCTGTACCATTATAAAAGTTGTAATTAGCTGTTGCTGTTATTCCGTATTGAACTCCTTGCATAACTGGAGTACTTTCATCAATATTACCATCTTCTACTCCAATTGTCATATTTCCACGATTATCAACTGCATTTGACCCAGTTGATACTATTGTTCCTCCAGTAATCTTTAAAGTACCTGATGCTTGATTTTGTACTGCTGCTCTTTCTGTTGCGGCTGAACTCAAGTAGGCAGTTCCTGTTATTTCTGCTGTTCCTTTATCGTTATAAAGTGCTTGCCTTCCACCTGTTGCAACAATACTTCCTCCACTTATAGTTATTTTCCCTGTTGAATTATTATTAATTGCGCCATTTGTTGCAGCATTTGATGATATGATTCCATTTGTTATTTTTATTGTTCCATTATTAACAATAACATTAGTATTTCCATTGTTTCTTAAAACACTATTTTGAAAGTCAAATATTATATTTTGTTTTTGCGCTACTGTTATTGCTTCACTTGTGTTTTTTAATAGTCTTACTGTTGTTTCAGTATTATCTTTTGGCACTCCTTTTGTTATTGCTTCTTGAAGTGTATCATAATATATTCCATTTACTTCCGCTACCTTATCAGTAGATTCAAATGTAAAAACCATGGATATTGGATATGTTGTAGTACTACTATCATATGATGCACTATTTTTATAGCCAACAGTAACATATAAAGTTTTTTTAGCTCCTAAAGTACATTTTGTATCATCATTATCATCACATATTAACTCATTTAGTCTATAGTTTTCTTCATCTATAGTATATTTTAAATTACTTGGAAGGCCTGATATTTCAGTTAACATCATTTCTGCATTACCAAAATTAGTTATTTCTACTTTGTATGTAATCTTAGAATTAGCATTTGGAAGACTAAGGCCACTTGTTATACTCTCTACATTGTAGTCTTCATAATTAGATACCCCTTCGGATACTGGATTCATAACTGAAACTCCAGTAATTCTTATGTTTTTTTGAACTCTTACTGTAGCACCAATATCTTTAATTATTCCAGTACTTTGAAATGCTGAAAAGCCTATAGTAAGTGTAGTTAACACTAATACTACTATAGCTGCAGATATATTTACTATT
>CADBUX010000027.1 GCA_902797995.1 uncultured Erysipelotrichaceae bacterium
TCATTTTTTCACACTATTTTTCGAAAAATTCCATATTTTTGTTCACACTAATTTTCGAATGTGTCTTCATTTTTTATCACACTCAATTTCGAAGAACCAAACTAATTCATAGTTTTGAAGACTTATTACTATTATCTTAAATTGTACTTCTTCCTATAATTACCTATTTTTCAAAAATAGTTTCTTCGCGAAAGGGTTTTCGCGAAGGTTTAACAGGAAAAAAGTGTGGAACACTCTCTTCCACATTTCTAACTTATTCTACTTTATAAGGTGTATCGCTTGACCCATCTCCATCTTTTACTATTGTTCCAGGTGCAAGTGAAACCGCAGGACGGACACCGCCAGAGTTGCTCACGCTGATGTAGTTCAGGAAGCCACTTGAGAGAAGGCGGAACTCGAAGGCGGCGGTGCTGCTGAAAGAGTTAGGCGACAAAGACCACCAAATTTGATTGGTATATAAATATGATTTATTGCTATAACCTGGATTTCCTGATCCTGCCATTGTTAGCTCATCTGCTGTTAAAAGAGCTATTGGATGAGTGAGTTTCCCATTTCCTTTTGTTGTATCATCTACTGTAAATGCATCATTTTTATTTGGACATGTTACACTTGGTTTAAATGTTGGAGTGATCGAATTTTGTGAATAGCCAACTCTTCCATTAGCGCCATAATACATATACTCTGTTAAACTTCCATTTTCTTTCCATCCATTTGTTGTTGTTTGCATACTTCTATCATTACACCATACTGCGTCTTCTAAATATTCTTCATAACTTGCTAAATTTGCTTCATACCAATTATCTATTACTGTTTTTATTGTACTATCTGTTGTATTTGTTTGCATTTTTTCTATAGCATCACTTACACTTTTTCCCCCAGTTAGTTCTATATAGTAATTGTTATAATAATAGTATCTTACTGTTGTGCATGTTCCTGTTGTATTATTACATGTATAGTGATGTGTATTATCTTTTGTTGTAACTGTATCAGTTAATGTATAGGTACCACCTGAATATGTGAATGACTTACCATATTTTGATCCACTTGTTGCTGCTCCATATTTATATGTATAAACTGTTCCATACATATATCCATTATATGCTGGTGAATTATAATTTGTATTAAATGCACTTGTATTTGTAAGTTGTGTTGCTGTTCCACTTTCCGGACATCCTTCTCCTAAAGACTCTCCTTTTGTTTGCATTTGAACTTTAAATGTTATTGGATTATCTGAGGTCATACCTCCCCCGTTAAATGCGAATTTAACTACATTTGAACTTGTTAGTTCTCCATAATTATGTGAGAAGTTTACTGTAGTTCCAGCGCTTCCGCCTGATCCATTCACAGAATTACCATCTTTATAGAAAGTATATCCACCACTACCTGAACCTATTAATCCTGTTACTTTCATTGTGTATGTTCCATTTGGTACATTAAAGCTTAGTTCTTGATTACCACTTTCTGTTATTGTTATGTTCCAACTATTATTTGATGAATCAAATGTCCACCCACCTTCATTTGTTACTATTGTATAATCTGATTGCGGTAAGTTTATAGTTTCAAACTTTTCTTCAGGTGCTCCACTATAGATTAATTTTGTTCCTCCAGTTGATGTTGTTCTTACTGCTCTCCAGCAGAATCCTCCAAACTTAACAAAATTATTATCTACTTCTCCTCTATAGTAATGTACTGGATATTCGTCATTTTTTGTACTATTAAATGTAAACTTTTTATTATGTCCTGTTGGTGCTGCACTAAAATCTACATTTGTATCTAGTTCTGCTCCGTCTGCCACTACATCATAAAGTAGCCTCTTCTTCTCAAAATGTAATGTTATAGTTTTTTTACCTTCTACTTCATCAGTAAAAAGCGCATAACTACTAGCAATCTTATATGAAACTAATCCTACTAACGATAAAAAAACTAAAGAGCATATAACAAGTGCAGTAGGATTAAATTCTTTTATATTTTTATTTAAAAAATTATAAATTTTATCTCTCATACATTTACCTTCTCTATTCTATATTCAAATTTATTATATCATTAGTAAAAGTAAATGACAATAGTTTTTTTACATTAAAAAAGCAGGTTAAATACCTGCAAAAAAGTTCATATATATTAAAAATCCAAATAATAATATTGATATAATAATACCATTTATTCTATCACTTGTTTTACTTCTTGCTTTAAATCCTAAAGCCATAGCAAGTACTATACCTCCGATTAATCCTCCGATATGTCCAAAATTATCAATACCAGGATTCATAAATCCAAATAATAAATTTATACCAATTATAGGTAATATTTCTCTTACTAAAGTATTACCAAGATATACTCTAAAGTTATATCCAAAGTATAATAGTGCACCCATAATACCAAATATAGCGCCACTTGCTCCAACTGAAACTGTATCTAAATTAAGAAGTATTGAAAGTAAGCTTCCTGATATACCACTAAGTAAATATATAATTAAAAACTTAAAATGTCCAAAGAATCCTTCTGCTTGAGATCCTAATAAATATAGTGCATACATATTAAATGCGATATGAAATATATCTGCATGTACAAACATAGAAGTTATCATTCTATAGTACTCTCCTGCTAAAATTAAAGGTCTATAATCTCCAAAAGAGTTTATAATAGTTTCACTATTATTAAGTAAAACTCCAATTGCAAATACTATTACATTTAAAACTATTAAACTATAAGTAACAATAGGTTTCTTAGGTTTAAATATTTGATCTACTCTTTGAGCTTCAACCATATTTTTATTATTTATATCATCAGTAATTTTCAAAAATAAACTCATTCCCTTCTCTTTAAATGTAAGTTTTTTATCTATATCAGGAAAATGTTTATACAAAAAATCATATTTTTTTATATCATTTTCACTTTCTAAATAAACAAGATCCATATCTTTCTCATCTTTTAACTCTACATTATCACCAAGATCTACAAAAATACTAAGTACTGGCATACTTACATTAAGAGTCTTCTTTTTAATATTTTTTACTATTTTTCTAGTTTTAAACTTATCAAAATCAAGTTGTTCGTTATTATGAATATAATTAGAAACAAGTCTAACTATTTTATAATCACCATTCATATTCTCAAGCCATATTTCATTTTTAGCACCATGTAAAACAACAGGATTATAATTCTGTTCTGTTATAAAATAATGTAAAAGTTTCATAATAATTACATCTTTATCATTAAATCCTTCCATAATGCACCTCTATTTAAGAAAAAGAACTATTCCTAGTTCTTATCCAATTTCAACTATCTTAATTTCATAACTTCCATTTGGACTTTCAACACTAACTACATCTCCAACCTTGTGACCAAGGAGTGCCTTAGCAATTGGAGATTCATTAGAAATTTTACTTTCAAATGGATCAGCTTCTTGACTACCTACTATCTTATATTCATCTTCGTCATCTTCATCATCAATATAAGATATTTTAACGGTATTACCTAGTCCTACTTCATCAGTAGTAACTTCATCTATTATTTCTACATTTTCAACAATAGCTTCGAGTTTCTTAATTCTTGCTTCTATTTCAGCTTGTTCATTTCTTGCAGCATCATAATCAGCATTTTCAGAAAGGTCTCCTAAAGCTCTTGCTTCTTTAATAGCAATAATATTTTCTGGTCTTTTTACATTAATTAGATTTTCTAATTCTTCTTTTATTTCATCATATCCTTCTTGAGTCAAGAAAACTTTTTTTCTCTCAGACATGTTTTAATCACCTCTTAAATAAACTAACTAAAAGGATACTATTTTTTTTGTAATTTGTCAAGTATATTCACTAAAATTTCACTCTCATCATCGAGTTTTCTGGAAAAACAGTATCACACTTTATTTTAATAACTTGTTTTGGATGATTAGCAGCCTCTATTTCATTTAAATCTTCGTCATATATATGATCTAAACAAAATTCATATTCATCACCATTTGGTGTAAATATTACTACGTTATCACCCTTTTTAAAGTAGTTTCTCTCTTCTAGTACTACATAACCATCATTATAGCCTGTAATAAGACCTAAAAAGTCTTGATTAGAAACTTCTTCTCTACCCATATAATATTGATCATCTGAAGATGTGTTACCTTTATAGTATTGAGAAGTTGATTCTCTATTAGCAACTCTAAATAGTCTTTTTTGCATTTCTTTTAAAAGTTCTTCATTAAAGCTATTATTATAATATGCATCTATAAGTTTTCGATAACAACTAATTACTGTAGCTATATAATATGAACTTCTCATCCTACCTTCAATCTTTATTGATTTAACACCTATATCTATTAAATTAGGAATATACTCTGATAAGTTTAAATCTTTAGTAGCTATAGAATATTTAGTATCACGATCTTTATCTAAATCAAAAACAAATCTACATACTTGAGCACATCCACCGCGATTAGAATCTCTATTAGTAAAAAAGTTAGATAGAACACACCTACCTGAATAACATGTACACATAGCACCATGTAAAAATACTTCTACATCACATCCTGTACTATCTATTATTTCTTTTATTTCTTTAGCGCATACTTCACGAGCAAGAACTACCCTTTTAACACCTTTATTCATCCAGTACTTAACACTTTCACTATTTGTAGTACTATTTTGTGTACTTAAATGTACTTCAAGATTTATACTATTTTCATTTAAAACATCAATAACAAGAGGATCACTTACTATAATTGCATCTACCCCTGCTTCTTCAAGCTTTTTTAAATAATCTGTAAGTCCTTCTAAATCTTCATTATGAAAAACAATATTAACAGTAACATATACTTTCTTATTTAAAGAATGTGCAAACTTACATGCCTCTTCTATCTCTTCTATAGAAAAGTTTTTAGCATTAGCACGAAGACTATAGTCTCTTCCTCCAATATAACATGCATCAGCACCATATAAAAAAGCAATTTTTAATTTTTCTAAATCTCCTGCTGGAGAAAGTAACTCTATCATTTTCTTTTCACCTTAAATACAGTCTTTTTATCAAAAAATAACGTTGAACTATTAGGTAAAATAGATTTAATCTCTTCTTCAAACTTAATAAGTTCATCATCACTTAAATCCTCATTAACTGCCCTTTCAAAATAACCAGATACTTTTTCAAAAATATCATCACTAATCATGAAATTATCTAAAACAATATATTTAACATCACACTTTTTTAAAATATTAATATATCTAATTCCATTTAATATATCTTTAGTATATATTTTAGAACCAACACTATTCTCTACAATTGGATACTTATCATCGCCCTCTATCATATAGTTAATATCTTTATTATTTTCTTCATCTATATACTCAAAATAATTAGAAACAAGACTTCTTTTAGATAAAGCCATCATTTGATATCCAAACATAGGAACAAATATATCAAACTTAGTATTTTTACATATTTCTACTATCTCAGAAATAGTAATAATCGAAGGAACAAAAGCACCCTTAACCCCTTCTTTTTCATAAAAGTTACACGTTTTATAATTAGTAACTAAATAGTTTTGATTCCAAATAAGCGGAGTTTTAACACCAAGTCTTTTACTAATAGAAAGTACACTTAAATCATAAAACATAATCCCAGATATATTATAATTATCTATTTTTGATAACACTTCTTCCAAATAAACTAAATCACTATTAAACATATTCTTATCAATAGCTAAAAATATTTCTTTATTAGAAAAAGAAGCAAGTTCTTCTAAAGTTATCTCTTCTTCTAAAGTAGAAAGTCCTTTTAAACCAAAAAGAAATGCATCAGCATTCTTAAATTCTTTATTTGTTTTATAAATAATTTTCATACTAAATCCTTCTTTCTGTAACTGAAATACCATCTCCAATATCATAAAACTTAGTCTTATATTTAGTATTTTCCTTTAAAAAAGTAATATAAGCTCTAATCTTTTTAACAAGTCCCCTTATATTTCTACTAGGTATTAGAGAAAGATCTTTTTCCACATAACCATGAAAACTTAAATTATCAGTAATAATTGATCCATTAACTTCCAAATTTCTTTCAAAACGTGAAAAAAAGTCTAAGTTCTTAGATTTGGCAGCATCTATTATAATAAGATCAAACTTATTGTCAAGATTAACTTCCAAAGCATCATTAAATATTAACGTAATTCTATCTTCAAGATCCATCTTTTTAACATTTTTTAAAGCTTTTTTATATCTTTCCTGATCTTTTTCAATAGTAACTACTCTAACTTTAGGATTAGAAAGTGCCATCATAATTGAAGAATATCCTGTAGCAGTACCAATTTCAAGTATAGTTTTAATATTTTTACTAGATATATAGTTAGTTATAAAATCAATAGTTTCATCTTGCATAATTGGAACGCTTTCCTCTAAGGCTTCTTTTTTTATTTGCCTAATTCCGTTATAAACATCATTTACCATTCAAACCACAATCCCTTGTTTTTTAAATCTGCAATTACTTTATTATGTGTTGCATAACTTTTAGTTAAATATACTTTTCCATTTTTATCAGCAACAAAGTATAAATAATCATGTTTACTAGGTTTAAGCGCAGCTTCGATACTAACTAAAGATGGATTACATATTGGTCCAACTGGCAAATTGCCCGCCATAGAAGAAACCCTAGTATTATAACCGTTAATACTATCAAGTTCACTTTGTTTTATATCACTAGTCATATCTTTTTTAACTCCATAGTAACTAGTTACATCACTACCTAAACTCATTTTATTATTAAGTCTATTATAAAAAACTCCTGCAATATCTTTACGTGAATTTTTATCTATACCTTCAAGTTCTACAATCGAAGCCATAGTCATAATTTGATGAACACTATAACCACTTTTCTTGATTTGATCTTGATACTTATCAAGCTTTTTACCAGTATGACTAATCATTTCATCAAATATTTCTTTAACACTTACTGATTTAGAATAAAAGCTATATGTATCTGGAAATAAATATCCCTCTAAATCATAATAAATTTGTTTATTTTTAACATCTTTAGTAATAAACCAATATTTATTAATTAAAGAATCTACATATTCTTCATCAGAAGAAGTCTCAAGTACATCATCATAACTATTATCAGTCTCTTCTTCAATTACTTTAGCAATTTGTCTCATATTAAGTCCTTCTTTAAAAGTAATAGTTATTTCATCTGCATTTTTACCTCCACTTTTCAAAGTAGAAACAATCTCACTAAGTTTCATATTAGTATTTAGATCATATTTCGCAGCATAAACCTCTTTTGAATTTTTTAAAACTACATATCCCAGAAAAAACTTTTTGCTTTTTATAAGTCCTTCTTTTTTCAAATTACTAGCTATTTCATGAAGTGATTCTCCTTCGGTAACTATAAAAGAAACATCCTTTCCTTTACTAGACCCTGGTCCAAGAAGATATAATAATATAAACATAGAAAAAATAGATAGAACTAATAAAACTATCAAAAATACACTTTTCTTATTCATTGTCTTGTTCATCCTTTTTTTCTTTTAATTCTTCTTGAAGTACTCTAAGAGCTGTTTCAATAACTTTCCATTCTTTTTCACTAGTAATAGCTTCTAACTTCATATATCCACCATCATATGTAACAATTGACCCATATGCTTTAACGTTACCATTATCATCAAGTTCGTTATCTGTATACGCTAAATAATGTTTACCAGTTTCTTCTGAATCAAACTCTAAAAGTTTATAAAATGTTTTTTCTTCTCCAGCTTCATTAAAACCAATAAACATATCATCACGAAGCTCATTTTTCTTATCTTTTAACTTTTCATCTATTATTTTCTTTTCTTCATCACTCATAGTTCTATTCCTTTCTATCTAAATAAGATTGAAGTATCACAACCGCAGAAACTCCATCTATAACATTTTTTCTCTTTTTTCTAGACATATCTGCATCTACTAAAACATCAGTAGCAACCCTAGTAGTAAGTCTTTCATCTTGTAATACAACCTGTTTTTTAACCACTTCTTCTAACCTTCTTTTAAAAGAAATTGTTTCTTCTGCTCTAAACCCTAAAGAACCATTCATATTCTTAGGAAGTCCAAGTACTAACACATCAATTTTTTCTTTATCTACTATAGAATTAATCTTAGAAATAAGTTCATCTTCATTCTCATATCTAAAACTATCATAAAAAGAAGCAATAATACCTGTTCTATCAGATATAGCAAGTCCTAATGTTTTAGTTCCTAAATCAAGCCCCAAATATCTCATTTTACATCCTTTAAATAATATTTTAAAAGAGCTTCTAAAATCTTTTCTCTATCTAATTTTTGAATTCTTTTTCTAGAATCCTTATAACTAGAAATATATCCAAGATCTCCACTCATTAAATATCCAACAATTTGACTAATACCATTATAACCCTTTTCATTAAGGGCATTATTTACATGAGAAAGAACTTCTGTAATCATATAATTCTCAAGTTCATCTACTTTAAAAACCATAGTTTTATCCATAATCTCACCTCATTTTTATAAAATTATTGTACCATTATTATAAATAATTAGCAATATTAGAAAGAAAAAAAAGAACTACCTTGTTCTTTGATTTCCTAATATATCAGAAAGATATTTTTTTCTAAGTTCATTAAATGCTTCAGGAGTTAAACCTCCTGCTTTATTATTGTTATAGTCTTCAAGCACAATTATCTCATTATCCTTTTCAAATAACTCTGCTGCTTTTTTTGACATTTCAAGTGGTTTTAGGCTTTCAATACCTAGATACACTCTATATGTTCCTTTTTTGCTACTTCTACCAACTCTAACAATTGGATGATTAACTCCAAGAAATTTTTTTGCAGGCATATAATAATAATCATATATCCATACACGAGGTTCCCCATAATAAGAATCAAAGTTTTCGCTACTAGCAAACTCTCCAATATCATCAGTCATATTAGAAAGTTTTTCTTTTAGTTCTAATAAAATGTTTTTTAAATAAAAGTATGCCATAACATCTGGTTTTTTAGTAAGAGCTGCAATTGCAATTTCATTATCTTGTATTTCATTAAATAAAGCATTTCTTTCTTTCATATGCTCATCAAAACTAGCAGTAATCCTTTCCATATTTTCTTTGTTCATATATATCACCTATTGATTTATTATATAGAATTTAGAAAAAAAAACAATAAAAAAAGAAAGTTTCATAGAAATAGAAAAAACAATAAAAAAGATTGTATAGCAAACAAATATTTGTTATAATTCTATTAGGGAACACTAACTGTTGAGTACTTGCCTACTTCTTACAGGAAGGAGGCTTGATAATTATGAAGAAAAAAGATTTGTTAATCTCATTTCTAATATTAATAATCATTTTATTAATAGTCTCAGTAATGATTCTAATAATAAAAAAATAGTACTCAATCTGCAATAGATTAAGTACTTAATCAAACTTTTGGGTAAGTACTCAACATGCGAAAGTTAAGTATTCCCTTTTTTATTATATGCAAGTTTCCTTGACACATACATTATAACATAAAAAAGAACTTTTTGCAAGTTCTAAATCACAACATGGTGACCAGTACGGGATTTGAACCCGTGAATGCTGCCGTGAAAGGGCAGTGTGTTAAACCACTTCACCAACTGGCCAAAAATAATGGCGCCCCAACTAGGACTCGAACCTAGGACCCCTTGATTAACAGTCAAGTGCTCTAACCAACTGAGCTATTGAGGCATTAAATGGTGGGCCTGAATGGACTTGAACCATCGACCTCACGCTTATCAGGCGTGCGCTCTAACCAACTGAGCTACAAGCCCATTTGTTTCCCATTTAGCAATATAAATATTACTATATATTTTATGCTTTTGCAAGTATTTTTTGAAAGTTTTTGAAAAAAAATTAAAAACTACACAAACTTAGCACCAGATTCAGCATTAATATCTAAATCAGAAACAATTCCATTTGTAAACAAATAATATCCTGCAGCCGCAACCATAGTAGCATTATCTGTACAATATTTTATGTCAGGATAAGAAAAATTAAAACCTTTTTCCATAGATAAATTAGAAAACTTTTCTCTTATTCCACGATTCGCAGCAACTCCTCCTGCTAAAATAAGATTATTTGCATTATATTTTTCCATGGCACGAACAGTCTTAGAAGCAAGTGATTCCACTACTACATTTTGAAAAGAACATGCTAAATCCTTCTTTACTAGTAATTCTCCCCTTTGTTCCAAATTATGCGCTAAATTAATAACAGCACTCTTAAGTCCACTAAAACTAAAGTTAAAGCTATCATTATTCATAGGAACAGGAAGTTTGTAGTTATCTACTCCTTCATGTGCCATCTTATCTATAACAGGACCACCAGGATAAGGAATACCAAGTACTCTAGCTACTTTATCATAACATTCACCAACTGCATCATCTAAAGTAGAACCAACCAGCTTATAATCGAAATGATCTTTCATATATAAAAGTTCAGTATGTCCCCCACTTATAATAAGAGCCATCAAAGGAAATTCAAGCCCTTTACCAATAGCATTTGCATAAATATGACTTCTTATATGATGAACAGGTACAAGTGGTTTATTATAAATATATGATATAGTTTTTGCGGCTTCAATACCTACAAGTAAAGAGCCAACAAGCCCAGGACCATAAGTAACAGCAATCGCAGATATATCATCCATAGTAACAGAAGAATCCTTGAGACACTTATCTATAACAAAAACAATATCCTTTACATGATTACGACTAGCAATTTCTGGTACTACTCCGCCATAAAGCATATGTATATCAATTTGACTTAAAACAACAGTATTTACCTCTTCTACTCCATTTTTAACAATTGAACAAGAAGTTTCATCACAACTAGTTTCAATTCCTAAAATATAAACATCTTTCACAAAATCACTTCCGATCAATAACCATTAAATAACCATCTACCCCATCATAATATCCTTTTCTAACACTTACAATTCTAAATCCATATTTCTTATATAAATCTATAGCACTAATATTATTAACATTAACTTCTAAACTAACATTTTTACCAAAAGATAAAACCTTTCCCATTAGCATAGAACCATATCCACGTCTTTTATAATAATCAAACACAGTGATTTGATTAATTTCTATTCTATCATAAATATCACTATAGTATAAATATCCAACAACAGTACCATCAACAACACAAACTAAAAACTTAGCAAAAGGATTACTATCAAATAAAGATAAAACATAATCAGGAGAAATATTACTATCATCAAGAATAGATATATTATCTTTAGTTATCTCTATTACCATTTAACTTTTCCTCTGCTTCAGTTCTTTTTAAATATTCAGGAACAAATGTCATACTGTTTTCTTTTCTTTTAAAATTCAAACTAAAGAATTTATCCATATCCGGAACATACTTAACTGTCTCAAAAGAAAATTCATCTAAAGATACAAATACAGCATCATCAGAATAGACCTTTACCTTATCTAAAAGATCATCTAGTTTTATATAGCATTCATTCATTAAAATATTATAATCTTTATTATATATTGCAGCATACACATAACCACGTCTTGCATCAATAAGCGGAACAATAACATCACCACTAACAGAAGATGCCATTACATCAAGACTTGAGACACTATAAAGTTCTTTTTTTAAAAAATAAGCAAATGTCTTAGCAATAGTAACTCCTATTCTAAGCCCAGTAAAAGAACCAGGTCCTCTAACACAAATAATCTCATCTACATCATTAGCACCAAGATTATTATTATCAAGTAACTTAGTAATTTCTAAAAGTGCATCTTTAGATAAATCCTTTTCATAATAAGAAACAACACTATCTAACACTTTATTATCTTTAGCAATCGCAGCATTAAATCTACTTGAAGCAGTATTTAAAAAAAGACTTATCATAATACAGCCTCACACAAGTCTTCGTATTTTTTACCATATGGTTTTATAATTAACATTCTTCTATTTTCTCCAATTATTTTAAAAGATATTTCAAGTCTTTGTTTAGGAAGTTCATCAGCAATCATATCAGACCATTCTATAATAGAAATTCCTTTTTTTACAAAGTACTCACTAAAATCTATATCCACTGTAGCCTCATCTATACGATAAACATCCATATGAAAAAAAGGCATTTCTCCACTATAATATTCCTTAACTATGTTAAATGTTGGAGAAGTAATTGTATCTGTAACACCTAAAGCATTAGCAAAACCTTTAGCAAATACCGTTTTCCCACTACCTAAATCTCCTTTTAAACATATAACCATGTTAGGAAATTTTTCACTTTCAAAATTCTCTGCAAGTTCGATAGTTTCTTTTTCATCGAACGATGTTATCTTATATTCCACATAAATCACCAAAATAATTTTATCATAAAAAAAAGAAGTAATACAACCTCTTTTTTATTTTTTTACTCGAACTTTATAGACAATTTCTTCGTTTTTAGAATTAGTAATAACATTAACTCCAGATAACATTAATAAAACACCTATAAATATTCCTACAAAAGCAATAGGTATAACCGGAGTCATAAAACAAATAAGTCCCAAAATCATTCTCGTAATAGGACTAGTCATTAAACTTAACCTACTACCTGTCTTATACATTAATAACGTAGTAGATAGTCCTGATATAAAAAGCCAAAGGCCCAAAAGTATAGGTACAATTTTAACAGCACCATCAGTATTAGAAACTAATATTATCCCAAATATAAGTCCAATAATAGAACTAGTAATAAAATATGAAGAATAGTTTTTTCCAAAAACAGAAACCAAGATAGAACAAACAGAATAAACAATTACAGTTATTCCCACAAAAAGAACAATACTTTCAAATACCCCTTTAGGACTAATTACAAAAACAAGACCAATAATAATTAAAATAATTCCAAATAAAATAGTCATTTTATTTTTATTCATAAAAATCCTCCTTAATAATTTAAATATATATCATTTTTCCAAACACCATCACTACTTGAAGAGTTATAAACCTTATAATTATACCTATTACCCGATTCTTTTATAAAAACAGCATATACTTTCATAGTACTATTTTTAGAAAGAGGAATAACAGTCTCACCTTTTTCTTTGTAAACAATTTTACAAGAAAAGACATACCTATTAGATTTACTTTCCAAATAATTACACTGTCTAGAAACAATTTCATCTATGTTTTCTATCGTTTTTCTAGTTTCGCCTAAATATTTATCTGAAAACCAAGAATCAACAGCAAGCTCACCATACTTAGGGCTTTGATAAATATCAAACATACACCCAGAAAGAATAAAAGTTGTAATTATCATTAACAATATAAATTTAAATCTCATATGATTACCTCAAAACAATAGTACCACAATAATACTTTTTTTTCAATAAATCAAAAGAATAGATAAAATGGCTCTTCGAAATTGAGTGTGATAAAAATTCTTACTTTTATTAGTAATAACAAGGGAAAAAGGTATATTTGACTTTATATACCTTTTTTTCATGAT
>CADBUX010000028.1 GCA_902797995.1 uncultured Erysipelotrichaceae bacterium
ACTTTTTCATATAAATTATTAATTTCATCTTTAATAGATATGATCTTAGATAAATAATCACAAGCAAGATTACTAATATAATCATTATCATAAAACTTAAGAGTATAAGTATCTAAAAACTCACTCTTATCAAGTTTCATATCAAGACTATTACTTATTTTTAATATACTTTTCTTTATTTCAGAATCATCCTTAACACAAAAATCTCCAATTAGTTTTAAAAAGTCAGAATCTTTAACACTATAAAGTTCATTAAAAATCTTATCAATTGCTTCTTCTTTTTTTATATTAATAACAGAACTATCTATAATAGAAATATTACGTGATGCCCCAATAGCATAATGATATTTACGTAAAATAGAAAGTGCAAAACTATCAAAAGTAGTAATATAAGCACCATCTATATAATCAAGTTGTTCTTTTAAAGAAGGTTCTTTACTTATTGCCTTCCTAATTCTTGCTTTCATCTCACCTGCAGCTTCATTAGTAAAAGTAAGTACAAGCAGTTTATTAATATCTACTCCATCTTTTAGCTTTCTAATAACTCTCGCAGTAAGCACTGCAGTCTTACCACTTCCAGCACCTGCAGAAACTATTATATTACTATTATCTTTATAAATAGCAAGTTCTTGTTCTTTAGTCCAGTTAGGCATTTTCTTCACCTCCTAAAAAAGATAAATCAGAAAAAGGTTTGATTTCCACTTCATCACGTTTTTTAACAAAACATATATCTTTATATTTGCAATATAGGCATCCAAGATTTTTATTATTAACACTCTTAGGATTAATAGTAAACTCTCCATTACAAATACTAGAAACGGCATCATTTATCTTTTTATCTGTTAGTTTAATAAGATTATTAATTTCATCGTCATTAAGCACTTTAGAATAAGAAGAAAACTCGCCATCTTTTTTTAATTTCATAGATCTTATAACATTACTATCTACATAAGTATTATCTACTCTTTTTAAAATGTCTTTATCACTATTAGAATAACCATAAAGCAACAAACTTTCCCTTTTTAAACTATCAAGATCCTTTTTTATATTAATGATAGGTTTCGAAGGAAGAACTTTCTGTAAATAAAAGCCTCCGAAAGTAATATTATTAAAAGATTCTATATTACTAGCTAAATATAAATACACAGGAAGTTGCATAGAAAGTCCAAAAGGAACATATCCTAAATTTATATCAGTATAACCAGTTTTATAATCAACAATAGCAATAATAGTCTTACCATCAAACTCATCATACATAATCTTATCAATAAATCCCTTAAATGAAACAGTCACTTTATCATTTTTTGTAACAGATACTTTTTCCTCAAAAAGAAATTTTTTTAAATCAGTATATTTTAAATTATTTTTAATAGTACTAAGAGCAAACTCTATATCAGGCATCATATTGTTAACAAAAAACTTTTCCTTAGCATCAAGTACTCTTTCATTATTATTTATAAACTCTTCTACTAAAGAGGAAACTGATACTTCATTAAGTAATCCTTTTTCCAAAACATAATGAAACAAACTACCTACATAAGTAGCAAATGTATCTTCAAAAATATTAAGTTTTAAAACGTTTGATAAATAGTATTTAAAACTACATTTATAATAGTCATTCATACTAGAATAAGATAAATTAAACCCATCACCAAACATAGATAAAAGATTATTATTATCAATCCCCTTAAACCTATTATCATATTTATTATAAGATATATCTAAAGTAGAACTATATCTTTTTAAATTATCAGAAACACTGCCATAAAGAACATAATTATCAAGTTCTTTAGCATATAAAATCTTAGAATAATCCAAAGAATAAATATCATCACATTTAAAGCCCTTAATAACAGATAAATTCATATCACTAATTAGATTCGAAGGAAAGAAGCTTCCAAAAGGTGTACTCTTTTTATAAGTAATTACTAAATTATTAATGTTCAAAATATTAGAAATAGTACTTTCCTTTTCCTTTTTGTTTTTATTTACAGTTTTATCAAGTAATAAATTATCTTTTAAATCATCAGTAATGTATTCTTCATCTTTATACTGAACAGGAATAGAACCTTGATTAAACCCAAGCATAAAAACATACTCTTCATCTATAGGATAATTCCTATAATCAATTACTTCAATTAAATTATCATATTTCTCTTTTTTTATCTTAGTACGTTTAAACTCGTTACTAATCATTTCATTAATAATCTCTCTATTATCAAAAACAACATATTTATTAACAATCTTAACAATCTGTCCAAGAACATCACTGCTATTATATTTTTTATTTAATAAAGCTATTGCTTCACTAATTGAATCATTCAAAGATAAAAACTCCTGAGCAATACTATTTGATATAAGATAACTATTATTAATATCAGTCTTAAGTCCATACAATGTAAATATAAAATCTAAAACATCAATATAATCATCACTAACATTAGTAATTTTAATTAAAGACGGACTAACTCCTTCTTCAATTAATTTTAAAATAGATTTAGCAACAAAGTCTACTTCTTCAAAAATAGTATCAAATTCATAAACATCAGGAATATACTTATCATAAGTTTTGTCAACAATAACGACATTAGTAATATTCTTGATATCCTCAATCATATTAAGTTCAAATTTATTAAAATAATTATAGTTATAAAATATAATTCTTTTATTGTTTATATAACCACGAAATAAATCATCAAACAAAAGTAAATCATTAGAGATTAATTCTTTTTTTATATTAACAAGATTATTAAGTTTTTTATTATTATAATCTTTATCAGAAACATAATATAAATTATCTAAATATACACGAACAATATCTTCTTTCAAATTATATTTATCCATAAGATAATAAACTGTTCTTTCATCATAAGAAAAATAATATTTAGACAAAAACTCATTTTTAGTCATAAATGTAACATCAAGAAAAGAATCTTTAGAATCTAATTTTTCAAGAATCTTAGTTTTATAACTAGACTCAGTAACAATAATATCTCCATCTTTAAGTATATCTATTATGTTATTCTCCATATAAGTACTTCCCTTCTAGATAATTATAACATAAAAACTTAATATACTAAAAAGCACTAAAGATTTTCTTAGTGCTTTTTCACAAAACTATTTATATTAACTATCTATTTGAATTACCACTTAATTGTGACATTCCTCTTTCAACTAAACGTTTTGTAATTTCTCCTCCAACAGAACCATTGTCTCTTGAAGTAGTATCTGGTCCTAAAGTAACACCAAATTCTTTAGCTATTTCATATTTCATATTATCGATAGCTTGTTTAGCTCCAGGAACAACTAGTTTATTTCCCTTACTATTGTTATTTCCTTGATTCATTATTTTCACCTCCTATACATTTATAGAATGTGAAAATTTTGTCATTTCATACATAATTTGACCTGGTAATTTATACCTGTATAATTTAAAAATTTTTTTTAATAATATTAATAGTATAGAAAAAAATAAAAAAAATATACTATAAATATAGTATATTATAAAAGTCCAGAAAACTCTTCTTCATTATTAACATTTATTGTAATAGTATTATCAATTGCATCAGAAATAAGTTTCTCATAATCAATTAATTTTTCGAACTCTTCACATTTTTCTTTATGAGGATTAATAACTGGATGCTTTGGTACAAATATAGTGCAACAATCTTCATAAGGAAGAATACTAGTTTCATAAGTATCTATTCTTTTAGCGATATCTATTATTTCAAGTTTATCAAAACAAGCAACTGGTCTAATAACAGGTATATCTACAACTTCATTTATCACGTTCATACTAGTAAGTGTCTGACTAGCAACTTGTCCAATAGATTCACCATTAATTAAAATAAGATTTTTATTTTTTCTAGCAATTTTTTCACTAATACGATACATCATCCTACGAAGAATAGTAATCATATATGATCCGTCTATTTTTTGATATATTTCTTCTTGTAATTTAGTAATTGGTACAATATGAAGTTTAATACCTCCAGAGTAATTAGAAAGTTTTTTAGCAAGAGTTATAACCTTTTCTCTAGCATCTAAACTAGTATGAGGAAGAGCTTCAAAATAAATAGCTTCTATCTTTACTCCACGTTTTAAAGCAAGATAGCCCGCAACTGGAGAATCAATTCCCCCAGAAAGCATCAAAAGTCCCTTTCCTTGAACAGATACAGGATATCCACCAAGACCTTTAATTTCATTAAAATAAAAGTAAGTATAATCTTTATTTATTTCAATATTAATATATGCTTCAGGATTATGTACATCAACATAAATATCACTACTATTTTTTAATATGTAACTTGCTACTATTTTATTAAAATCTATACTAAATATTTCAAAAGTTTTATCACGACGTTTAGTTTCAACTTTAAAAGTTTTAAACTTTTCTTCTTTAAATTTCTTTAAAACTTCTTTACAAATTAAATCAGTATCAGTTTCAACACGATATACAATACTAAAAGCATGTATACCAAAAGTAGTCTTTAATTCCCTAATTATATCTTTTTCAAATGTTTTATCATATTGAACATACATCCTAGAATGTTCTTTAGTAATAACTACATCAAAAGATTTAAGCTTTTCTTCAATATTATTACAAAGTAAATTTATAAAATACTTTCTATTATCCTTCTTAGTAGTAAGTTCCCCATATTTTATTAAAATTATACCCTTCATAGACTAGCTCCTTTAAAAAAATAAGCTCAAAGCTTATTTTTTTTCGTTTTCTTTCATTAAAATGTCAAGTACTTTCTTAACTTCAAGTTCGTATTTAAGCATTTCAATATTGCCATACATTTTTAAAAATTCATCTTTTTCTACATTATATTTTTTAGCAAGTTCTTCTGCTTCTTTTTCAGCTTCCTCTAAAGAAACATCAACTTTTTCAAGTTCTTTAACTTTTTCAAGTATTATCCTATAAAGAACATGTTTTTCAGCTTCTTCCCTCATTTGATTCTTTAAGTCTTCTTCAGTAGATTTTGTCATTTCATAGAATACTTCTAAAGATAAACCTTGCATCTTAATTTGATCTTCAAAGTTATGAATCATATGGTGAATTTCATCTTCAACAAGTTCTTCAGGTACATCAACCTTTGTATTCTTAGCAATAGCACTAAGTATTTCATCTACGTATTTATCTTCTACTTCTCTTTCCTTAGAAGCTTCAATATTCTTTTTAATTTCTTCTTTTAAAGTTTCTTCAGAGTTTACTCCTTCAAGACCAAGATCTTCAAAAAATTCTTCATCAAGTTCGCGTGCTTGTTTTTCTTTTATTTCATGTACTTTAACTTTAAATGTAACTTCAGCACCTTTCAAATTTTCAGCATGATAATCTTCTGGGAAAGTAACAACGATATCTTTTTCTTCTCCCTTTTCCATACCAATAACTTGATCTTCAAATCCAGGAACAAATGAATTTGATCCTATTTCTAAAGAATAGTTTTCACCTTTTCCACCTTCAAAAGCCACTCCATCTTTAAATCCTTCGAAATCAATAACAGCAACATTTCCTGATTCAACTTTACCAGAATCTTTTATAGCAAGTTCAGTAAATCTTTCAAGTAAATGTCCCATTTCATGTTCTATTTCTTCATCACTAACTTCAACTTTATCTTTTTTAATATTAAGTCCTTTATATTTAGATATTTCTACTTCAGGCATAGTAGTAATTGTAAATACAAACTCAACACCATCTTCCCCAATAGACTTAATATCAACTTTTGGATCGATTATTGGTTTATAATTTTTCATAACTTCATCATAAGCATCTGGTAAAAGTATATCAAGAGCATCCATATATAAACTTTCTTTACCTTGTTTTTTAAAGTATACATCACGAGGTACTTTTCCTTCTCTAAATCCATCTAATTTTATATGAGCTTTTTTCTTATCAAATGCCTTATCAATAGCATCTTCAAACTTTTCTTTATCAATCTTAACTATTTCTTCAAAAACGTTGTCTTTTTTCATAATATCTCTCCTTCACGTGTATATTATAAACTATTTATAACGCAAAAACAAGGTTAAAATCACGCAAAAATCATTTATTAAACAATGATTATATCACACTAAAACATATTCACGTGCAATTATTCTATCATCAGAGCAAAACTCTATTACATATTTATTATCACGCTTGCAAATAATTATTCCTACTGTTTTGTTTTCTTTAATAGTTTTAATATTTTTATCAATATAGTTCATATATATTTGAATCTGACCAACATGTTCTTTTTTAAGCTCTGTAATTTTAAATTCTATGACTACATAACATTTATATTTTATATTATAAAGGAGTAAATCAATGTAGTTATATCTATCACCTAATTTGATTGGATATTCACTTTTAATAAAAGCAAAATCACTGCCTAATTCTCCTAAAAAAGCCTCTATGCCTTCTAAAACTAACTCTTTCAATATTTTTTCAGATATAAATTCATATCCATAACCATTTTTAATAATTATAGGATTTTTTATAAAAGAAACTACACTTAATTCACTCTTTTCAATTGATTTATTTCTTGTGTTTTTAGGTAATCGTTGATATTCATTAGATTTTATTCTTTTACCCAGCTCTCTATAACCTAAATTATTATCTATAGCTAACCGTATATAGTATTCTATTTCTTGAACATTTTTAATTGATAATAGTTCACGATAATGTGACCAACTCAATTGTGAACGCATTGCGTTCACTTTTTCATCTTTAAATACTAAATAAAATTTTCTCATATTCATAAGATTTCTATAACTATATTTTTTATCATTTAATTCCACTATCAATCTTTTTGAATACTCTTTTATTAACTTAGCCCCATATTTTGCTCTAGTTTCACCTCCCTGAGCATCAATAATTAATTTACCTACATTATAATATGTTTCAACATCACTTTTATTTTTACTATAATCCTTTACTTTTTTGTATACTTCATTGCTTATAAAAAGTCCTTTTATTTGTTCATAATAATTCATATTTCTCCTTTCTACGTAAAATATATTACCACTTTTAACCTGCTATTTTATTCTTTAACACTATCACTTCCACCTTCATTTTTAAACATGTCGAATTCGCCACCTTTAAAATTTTTTTTATTTAGACTTTTTCATAAGCCTAAATATGATATAACTTCTTTGCTTTACATCTCCCAATCATCCCATAAAAAAATAACAAACTAAAAAAGAGTATAAAAATACCCTTCACTATTACTATACACAAGTTTTGTAAGTTACACCTAGTTTTAAATAAAAATTACTTTTTATTTATTAAATAACAAACTAAATAGTATAAAAACATACAAAAACCAATAACTAGAATCCAACATATAAAATCATAAACTATACCTGTAGTATACTTATTAAAAACAGAAAATACAGATGTTGGAATATACTTATTAACAAAACTGTTAATATCTATAAACTTAATATGATCACCAATATAATGAATTAATCTAAAAAATATCTCTAAAACTCCAAGCAAATAAACTAAAAACTTAATATCACGTCTCCACACAATAACCCCTACAAAAAGTATTAAAATAATAATTAAATCCATACAACTACCTCCATAATCACAAATACTTATTTAAAAACCAAGCAACCCCATCTTCATTATTACTCTTAGTAATAAAATCAGCCTTTTCTTTTATCTCACTACAACTATTACCCATAGCAATATTAACTCCACAAGATGAAAACATATCTAAATCATTGATATAATCCCCGAAGCTCATGCTTTCTTCCTTTTTTAGATTCAAATACTTTAATAAATAATTAACCGCAGTACCTTTAGAAACATTACTATTATTAACATCAATACTATAATAATCAGAAACAGTATTATCCAAATAACTAGAAGATAAACTAGTAACAAACATTCCTAAACTAGAAACATACTTATAAACATTATTAATTTTATCATAACAATCCGACATAATTAGAAAATGAGATATTGTAATATCAGTTATATCAGAAATATCACTAATTAATTTATATTCTAGTCCCGAAGTTACCAAAGAATACTTATTATAATAAACTGTAGTATTACTCTTTAAAATAAGACCAATCTCATTATCCAAACAGTAATCCCAAACTAACTTGACTTTAGAAAAGTCAAATAAGTCAGAAAAAATCATTTTATCCATATCATAATTATATATTATTCCCCCACCACAAGAAATAACAATTGGAGAACAATTAGCAATCTTTGACTTATCTATAGTATGCACTAAATCTCTTCCAGAAGTAATTACAACATAAATACCTTTATTAACAATTCTTTGAATCGCAGAACTAGTAGCTAAACTAACTTCTTTTTCATCGTTAACTAAAGTACCATCTATATCTATAAAAACTATTTTTATATTGTCAAGTTCATCCATATTTATTCTCCCAATGATATTATACAAAAAATAAAGAAAAAAATCTATACTAAGTATCTTATCTTATACTAACATTACTCTTAATATAGTCTTTATACCCATCAATAACTTTTTCTTTTAATTCATCACTACAAGTAGTAATTCTAATAGGTCTAAAAACAGAGATAGTATCTAGAATCTCACCAGTTCTAAGTTTTTCAACTAATGTAGTATTAACTTCATACCTTTCTAAATAAACATCCTTATTCATAGAAGAAGGCAATATATTAAGCAAGCACTTTAATCTATCCAAATCAGAAATATTAACATCTTTAATTTTTTCATAAAAATACAAATTCTTTTTATCATCATCAGTCGTATTTTCAAAAGATTTCTTCAAAGCCATAGAAATATTTTTAGCAGCAACCATAAGACCTCCAAATAAATTGATGTTAGTAATCCAAACATTTGGATCAAGTGTCCCATTTGGAGTTCTAAATTCAATTGTATTTTGAAGTGGAATACTTAAATTTTCAAAGTTAATTGAAGAATATCTAGGTTTAGAATACATATCTTGAACATTATGAATATTTAAAGAAAAACTATTAACATCATTTATACTATCAAAACTAATATCTTTATTAACAATCTTTGGAGTTATAGGAATAGCATATTTAAATGCCTTTTCCCTAGGAATATCTCCAGCACTATTACTAATTAAAAACATTATTTTCTCAAGATTAGCAAACATTTCAAGTAACACTTTAAAACATTCAACATCATTACCAAAGTAATTAGCACCAATATGTATATGACCAGCACAATTACTACTTACATATTGTCCTAAAGAACTAAGAAGATTACAAACTTTAGATATTTCTTTATCATCCCCACTATGTAAAACTGGAGAAACAATTTCAGTACCTTTATTAAGTGTTGTTTCAAGATGAATATCCCATCCAAAAGGTAACATCAAAGTATTAATAGACCTAGAATTCTTACCTTCACTTTCTATCTCAATACCTATAGTCATTTCAGGAGGTAAACAAATACTACTTGTAAGTTTAATATCCCCAAAAACACCTTTAGAATAAAGTTTATTAAAAATAGAAATTCTCTTAGATTCATCACTAATCGAAGAAATAGTATCACATAAAAGCAAAGGACTAAAATCATATTTATTATCAAATACAATCTTTTCTTTATTCTTATCTGACATTAAAAAAACAATACTTGCTATAAAATTTGAATCAAAACCATATTCTTTATAATTAGATAAAAGATCAAAAATATATTTATCCTTATTCCTAAAGCCAGAAACAATATAAGATACATCAGAATAACACAAATCATAATCTTTATATTTAGTAATAATATTATATTTGTATTCTTCATCATTTATAGAATCAACAATAATTGACTTACAATAAGAATCAAATTTATATTTATTATTACTAATAAATTCCTTTTTATATTCATCAGGAAAAGAAGTAATAACAGTAGCAATATCTTCTTTATCAAAACAAAAATCTTTATAATTAGAAATTATCTTTTCTTTATATGAAACATCATCAATTAAATTAACTATTTTAACAAGATCTCTATCAGTAAAAGAATATAAAGTATGATTTTTTATAATATTTTTAATAGAATCAATACTCATAGAATTAACTATTTCAAAAACAGAAAATTCATCTAAACCATACTTTTTATAATCTTTAATAATACTATCTTTATACTCATCATTATCCATAGAACAAATAGTATTAACCAAAACAGACATACACATCACCTATATATTAACTATATATATCATATCACATTTAAAATAAATTAAAAACACTTAAATTTTAAAAAAACTAAACAAGTACAAACTCTTTAAAAAATATTCTAGAATCAGAAGAGTACTCTATAACAAACTTATTATTTTTTTTACATATAATTATTCCAATAGTTTTACCTTCATCAATAGTTTTAATATTCTTATCTATATAGTTCATATACTTGGTGATTTGTCCTATATATTCTGACTTTAACCCTGTTATTTTTAGTTCTATTACCACATAACACTTAAATTTAATACTATATAAAAGTATATCTATATAATTATATCTATCTCCAAGTTTTATTTTATATTCATTATCAATAAAACAAAACCCAGAACCTAATTCTTTCATAAAACCAGATATATCCTCAAGTATTAATTGTTGTAATACCTTTTCGGATATAACTTCATTACCAAAAGTATTCTTTATCACAATAGGATTTTTTATAAAGTCTGATACAGAAGTGTCTTCATTATTAATTAACTTATTCTTAGTATTATTATCTAATCTTTCATATTCTTTTGATTTAATCTTAGTTGCTAATTCTCTAACGCCTAAATTTTGTTTTATCGATATATTTATATAATAATTGATTTCATGATTGTTTTTTAAAGTAAGCAATTGTAAATAATGCGACCAAGTCAACTTTGACAACAGTGTTGTCAATTTTTCATTACTGAACACATTATACAGTTTTCTCATTCTATATAACGTTCTGTAATTGTATTTTCTACCTACCTCAGCCATTAATTGAAGCGAATATTTTTTTATAATGGATTCACCATACTTACTTCCTGCTTCATTTAATAATTTACCTATTTCAAAATATGTAAGAACCTTATTCCTTTCCTTAGAATAATCTTTTATCTTGCTATATATTTCATTATCAATTAACCTATTTTTTATTTCATCATAATAATTAATACTTTTCATTTTTTACCTCCATATATATAATTAGCAAAAAAAGCAAAAACACCTAGATTTTATACAAAAAAATATAAGTCTTCAAAACTAATGGCTCTTCGAAATTGAGTGTGATAAAAATTCTTACTTTTATTAGTAATAACAAGGGAAAAAGGTATATTTGACTTTATATACCTTTTTTTCATGAT
>CADBUX010000029.1 GCA_902797995.1 uncultured Erysipelotrichaceae bacterium
TTACCTCCAATGTTTGTTTGATTCACTTACATTGTATCATAGGTAAATCTATGTGTCTTTTTTTATGCTTGTTTCGGACACTTACTCTTTCTATTTATAAACTTTTGTATTTTTTCTTTTCTTTCTAATTTGTTCTATTATCCATTTAACAAACAAATCAAATATTCTTTTTATTATTGGAGCAGTAGCAGGATCTATAATTGTTTTTTTATTTCCATCTTTTTTAAATCCTAACTCAGAAGGTCCAGGTAAGTGTCCTGATTTAATTGCTCCGGTTAAACCAAATTTTGTTCTTTCTGATACTATTTCAATTTCAAGCTGTGAAAGGACTGTTAACATCCTTATAAAGAATCTCCCATTTGCAGTTGATGTATTAACATCATCTCTATCACATACTAAATATGTGTTGTATTTTTCAAGTTGTGTAATTAATTCTTCTAAGTCTCTAACACTTCTTGTAACTCTATCAAGCTTATAAGCCACAATATAATTAATCTTTCCGTCTTTCATATCTTGTAACATTTCTTGAAACTGTGGTCTGTTTTCCATATCTTTTGCACTGATTCCTGCATCACAATATACTTTATATACTTCGTACCCTTTATAATCACATAGTTGTCGTAACTTTTCTTCTTGTTCTCCTAAAGAAAATCCTTCTCGAGCTTGATCTTCTGTTGATACTCTAGTATATATTCCTGCTATCTTTTTCTCATTATTCATTTTATTCCTCCTCTTTACAAAAAAAAGAATGACAAAGACACCTATAATATGTCGTTGACACTCTCTAATATCATTAAATAATTGTAAGAAAACTGCTTCAGCACCATAATCACACCCCCATAATAAGTGATTATTTCTCTTTCTTGCCTCAGTATTCTATACAAATTATTATTAAATGTCAACTTTTTTTGTTATTTTGCGCTTAAATGATTTTTGCAATTCTAAAATATTTCTCTAACTCTGATATATGATGTTTTTCTTTTAAAGTATTAAGATAAAAAATATCAGTTCCATTAAAGAATAAGAAGGTATAATTATTAATTATTATTTTATGTGGATATACATAAGCAATATTAGTTGGTTCAAGCTTAATTAAACGTCCTTTTTCTACTGTTATAGAGACCGAACTATAATTCTTAGCCCATTCTATCTTTTTTTTAAGTTTTTGACTTAAATCAATTTTTTCTTCAATAATATTTAACATATCATCACAACCTTTCTACACAACAAAAAACTCAATTCTTTTTGAATTGAGTTTTATCTCAAGTCGCATGGTGCGACGATTTTCACAAATGGGGCGATATGTGGGAATCGAACCCACGCATACTGGAGCCACAATCCAGCGTGTTAACCACTTCACCAATACCGCCATAAAAGTACTACTTTATATTATCATTATTTTTGTATTTTGACAAGTTTTTTAGTTAAATAATTGTATTATTTTTTAAAATCATTTATACTTATTATATATGGTTAGGAGATGATATTATGCCTGATAAAAAGAAGAGTTTTATAGAAAGATATGCAATTAACTTTACTGAACAAGAATATGTTGTTAACCCTGCGATAGGTCGTGAAAAGGAAATAAGGGAACTTGCTTTGGTTTTACTTACTCCAGATAAGAGTGCTATTTTAACTGGTAAACCTGGTATTGGTAAAACTGCCATTGTTGAAGGTCTTGCTTATTTAATACAACGTAATGAAGTGCCTGATGCTTTAAAAGGATACACAATTATAAAAGTTGATACTCAAGCTCTTGTTGGTACAGTTCAGGAAACTGGTGATTCTCGTATTCAAACTTTGATTGATGAAATTCTTGAGCATGAAAAGTATATTTTGTTTATTGATGAAATTCATACTTTAATTGGTGCTACTAGTGAAGTTGGTCTTGACTTTGCTAATATGTTTAAAACTGGACTTGGTCGTGGTGATTTAAAAGTAATTGGTGCTACTACTTCTGCGGAATATGAAAAATATATTTTACGTGATAAGGCATTTACTCGTCGTTTTCAAAGAATAGATATTGCAGAACCTGATAAAGATCTAACAACTAAAATAGTAGTTGGTGTTATTCCTCGTATTGAGCATTCTACTGGAATAAAGATGTCATATACACCATTTATGTGGGAAAAGCTTGCTCGTTTTGTAGTTGAACTTACTACTGAATATAATCGTGTATATGAAACTGAAGGAAGATATCCAGATGTACCTATTACAATATTTAGTCAGGCATTTTCTGAAGCATTATTTGATAATAAACAATTTGTAACTGCTACTCATGTTAGACGTGCTATTGAAAATACTAAAGCAGTATATCCTGATGTTATAAAAAAGTATTTACCTTTATTTGATGCAGAATTTAAAGATTTATTAGATGAAGATAGAAGAGATCATGAAGGTCTTGCAGATGTAGATGTAGATAAAAGTCCTGTTGCTACTAGCGCTCCTGTTAAGGAACAAGCTCCTGCTAATACTATGCATACTAATGAACAAGTTGATTTAGTTACTGAGTCTCATGAAAGTACTGAACAACCGGTTATTAACAACACTGTTAATAACTCCGATGATAAAATAGATACTATTGAAGAACTTAATGACTTTTATGATAATGTGATGAAATTTGATAATAAATAGGTGTTTTATGAGTAAATGTTTATTATATTTAAGACACATTTCTTTTATTGCTTTTTTGTGGGCTATGATAATACTATATCCTGGTTTTTCTAAATATGATTTAGGTACTTTATGTTTTATTTTCTCTTTTATTTATATATGTATCACGTTTATTATGTTTTTTGTTAAGAATAAGAATGAAGAAAATAGTTTTTTAAATAATTTTGTACTATGTTTTTTACATATTTATATTTGCTTTTTAGCATATAGATATTCTGTTATATACAATACTATGTTTTCTAATGTAGATATGTATTTTAAAGTAAATTTTTTTATAATATCTTTATGTATGTTTATTTTAACTATTAATAAAATAATACTTGCTAATTCTAAATAATTTTGTATTTTAAAGACTTCACGATGTGAAGTCTTTTTTATTTTTAGATTTGGTTTTATTTTTTTTGATCGTATCCTTTTCTTTTGTAATCTTCATATAACTCTTTAAACATATTAAAGTGTACTATTTCTCTTTGTCTTAGCCATAGAAGTGGTCCAATTACGTCTGGATCATCTGTTAGATCTATTATATTTTCATAAACTGCTCTTGCTTTTTGTTCTGCTGCCATATCTTCCATAATATCTGCTACTGGGTCTCCAGTTGTAGATATATAAGTAATAGTAAATGGTACTCCATTAGCATCTGTGGGATAGAGAGATGTTTTGTGTTCAGCATAGTGTCCTTCCCAGCCTGCTGCTTTCATTTCTTCAGGTGTTGCGTCTTTTGTTAATTGATAGATAATAGAACTTACCATTTCAACATGATTTAATTCTTCAGTACCAATATCGGTAAGTAAGGCTCTGCCTTTTTCATCTGGCATTGTATATCTTTGATTCAAATATCTTAAAGCTGCTGCAAGCTCTCCTTGGCTACCTCCATATTGTGTTACTATTATTTTTGCAAGTTTAGGATTCTTCTTTTTAATGTTTATAGGATATTGTAAAGTTTTTTCATATTTCCACATTATTTTGTTCCCTCCCATGGCCATTTTTTAGTGTCCCATGCCCAAGGAGTTGCTTCTAGCATCGTGCTATTTTGGGTAATAGGACCATAATTATTTTCATATTGTGCTAGAGCTTCATTATACATTCTTATGTATTCTGCCCTTTGTCTAATTGCATTTGTATCATTTGGATTTACATCTAGATATAATCCTAAATCATGTGCAGCAAATCCATACATTTGAACTAGAAGTTTTGCATATTCCTTATCATTTTTTGGATTTAATTCTTGTGATCTATAGTTTTTATATTCATAATATAGGTTATCAAACATATTTCCACGTGTAAATCCTTCATAAGGTTCTGCTAAACCTTTGGTATTAGTTTGGCTATTCATCTGATTTTGAACAATATTTTGAGCTTGCGTTTGCATTTGATTTGGATTGATCATTTGGCTATTGTTTGGCATAGCATTTAGATTACTTATATAATTAAAATAATCCATGTAGTCATTCATCATTTTTCTTCCTCCTGATTTATAGTATGAATGTACTATTTTTTTGTATGGGTAGTTGTCTATTTTTTTATTTATTGTATAATATAAGTGGTGATTTATATGATATATCCAAAGTTTTTAAAAGATGGTGATACTATAGGTATTACTGCTCTTAGTATGGGAATTGATGATAAAAAGTTAGAAAGTTTTGAAAAGTCTATGGATAATTTACATTCTAAAGGTTTTAATACTTTTTTCACTTCCAATGTATATAGTAATGAAAAACTAGTTAGTTCTTCTTCTACTACTCGTGCTAAAGAATTTAATGATTTGGTTACCGATGATAAAATTAATATGATTATGTCAGCTCGTGGTGGTGACTTTATTTTTGATTGTCTTGAGTTTATTGACTATTCTTTGCTTCTCGATAATCCAAAATGGGTACAAGGTTATTCTGATCCAACATCATTATTATTTACTATTACTACTAAATATGATATTGCTACGATATATGGTAACAATGCTGGGAGTTACGATGAAGAACATAAGTGTTATGATGATAGCATTTCTATTTTAAAAGGAGATTTTCCTATTCAAAATAGTTTTTCTCTTAATCCTACTGACTGGAAATGTTTAAATGGTTCTTTTGAAGAATCTGGAATACTTATTGGAGGGTGCATTGAATGTCTTAGATTTGTTATTGGTACAGAATATGATAATGTATCTAACTTTGTTAATAAATATAAAAAATATGGTTTTATTTGGTACTTTGATCTATTTGATATTACATCATACGATTTATACAACGTTTTAGTGCAGTTTAAAAATGCAGGATGGTTTAAATATGCAAAGGCTTTTATATTTGGAAGAGTGTGCATACCTAATACTATTGATGATAGTTATAGTTATGAAGATGCTATAAAAGATGCTTTAGGGGATACCAACATTGTTATAAATGCTGATATTGGTCATATTCGTCCTACATTTAGTATTATTAATGGTGCTCTTGGAAATATAAGTGTTAAAGATAATAATGCTACATTGAAGATGAGTTTTATTGATAAGAATTAATTTACTTAATTCTTTTTTTATGATATATTCTTATTAGAATAGAGGGTGTTGTAATGAAAAGCGAAGAGAAAATTAATAAATTTCTTGATGAACTTGAACCTTTTTTGATACTTGTTATTATTTGTTCTTTTGTCGGGGTTGTTGGAGGAGTACTTGGTGCATTATTTTTAAAAACTATTGATGTATTTACGGCTTTTAGAACTAGTTTTAAATATTTAGTGTTTGCTATGCCTATTGTTGGATTACTTATCGTCTATATAAATAAAAAGTACAAATGTGCGGAAAATGAAAGTGAAGTTGTTAACAAAGCAATGTTTGGTGAAGATTTACCAAATCATACTACTCCATCTTTATTTATTACTACTTGTTTATCCCATTTAGTGGGGGCCTCTGTTGGTAAACTTGAAGCTCCGATTGGAATGGGTGGCTCTATTGGTAATTATATATCTAATTTCTTTGGCTTAAAGTCTAAGTATAGAAGGACTGTTATTGCAAGTGGAGTATCTGCTCTATTTGGATGTATATTTGGTACTCCGGTTATGGGAACTGTGTTTTCTTTAGAACTATGTTATTCTAAGGATAATAAAAAACCTATTTTTATATTACCAGTACTTCTTTCTGCTTGTTTTAGTAGGTTTATCTGTTTTGCATTTGGAATTAATAGTTTTGTAGATAGAATATTATATATACATCATGCTAATTATGGTATTAAAGATATATTTTTTATACTTGTTTTGATAATTATTTGTCTTAGTTTTGGATTTATATTTAATTATATTTTTGACTTTGTTAAGAATCTATTTTCTAAAATAAAGAATGAATATATAAGAATTATTATTGGGTCATTGATTATGATGGGTGCCTTTTATTTTATTAATAATACTTTGTTTTTAGGAAACGATACTAGTTTAATAAAGAAATCTATGGCTAATAATCATATGTGGTATTCTTTTATAGTTAAAACTATTCTTACTGCTTTGTGTGCTTCAATTGGTTTTAAAGGTGGTAAGATTGGACCAGCTTTTGTTGTAGGATGTTGTCTTGGAATACTACTTGCTAATTTTATGGGTATTGATCCTATTATGGGGGCTTGTATTGGATCAATATGCTTGATGGGTTGTGTTACAACTTTTTATATTAGTAATATGGTTTTAGGAATTGAGCTTTTTGGATTTAAGTCCATTGTATTTTATATAATTATTGCTATAGCTATTAAATATTTTGTTAATAATGGTTATATAAAGAGAACTATATAGTATTTACTAATACTTTGTTTTATTATATAATTGTTTAAGAATAGAGAGGTGTAATATGTATTCATTTTTTATGATAAGTGGATATTTCTTTGTAGTAGGTGCATCTGTAATACTTCAATACTTATTTGAAATATTTTCTATAAATATTGTTACTAAGTTTTTAAGTCCTACGGAAGATACTATTTTTAATAAAATTGGTATTATTATGATTCCTAATATTTTATGGGCTTTGATAGAAATAGTACTTCTTGGTAATAATTATTATTTTATATTAGGGTTTTTACTTAATATATTTGTTAGTTTATGTTTAATGTATGTTGTTAGATATGGTTATACTTTAATATCTAAATATGATAGTAATATTGTTAATGTAGTTTCTATTTTCTTTGCTTGTTTCTTTGGATTTTTATGTAATTATTTATGTTTAATGATTGGTGTAAATAGAAATATTAATCCTTTATATTCAATATTAGGATTACTTATATTTATTATTATTTATGTACTTATTAGGTTGTTTCCTCCGAATACTAAGTTTTTTAGAGGTAAATTTATGGATTAGAAAAGAGTTTCAAAACGAAACTCTTTATTTTTTATTATTTCTCTAAGATAAAATATTTTTTCTTTCCTCTTCTTATTAAGTTAAACTTTCTATTATTTTTTATTTGCATATTTTCATCTTTTACTACTTCACCATTTAAATTAATTGCTCCAGCTTCAAGAAGTTCTCTTGATTCTCTTCTTGATGAAGTTATTTTATTATTTGTTAAGATATCTATTAGTTTATCTTCTTCAGTTATTTTGAATCTTTCTATATCTTTTAGAGACTCTATTTGTTCATCTGTTAAATCTTTAACATTACCTGAGAATAGGGCTTCAGAGATCATTATTGCCTCTTCTAAGGCTTCTTTTCCATGTAGGAATGTAATTACCTCTTCTGCAATCTTTCTTTGTGCCAAGCGTTTTTCTGGGGCTTTGTTATGTTCTTCCATAATAGACTCTATTTCTTCTTTGGATAAGAATGTGTATTTTTTAATGTATTCTTCTACCATAGAATCTTCAAAGTTTAAAAGATATTGATACATTTCATATGGAGATGTTTTTTCTCTATCTAGCCATAATGCATTACCATAACTTTTTCCTAATTTTTTACCTGTTGAATCAGTAAGTAATGGTACAGAGAAGGCATATACTTCTTCACCATTTAACTTTCTAATTAATTCAATTCCAGTAGTTAGGTTACCCCATTGGTCAGAACCTCCGAATTGTAAGTCTACTCCGTAATTATCATGTAAGTATTTAAAATCATATCCTTGCATTAACATGTATGAGAATTCTGCATAAGAGATCCCTACTTCCATTTGTCTTTTTACTAAATCTTTATTAATCATGTATGATACATTTATTGCTTTACCTACATCTCTTAGAAACTCAACATAATTATAATCTTTAAACCATTCATGGTTATCTACTACTATTGTTTCTTCTCCGAATAGCTTTTTCATTTGAGCTTTAATTTTTTGAAAATTGTGTTCTACTACAGATATTTCTCTTTTTTCTCTTTCACCAGTTCCACGTGGATCTCCTACACGTCCTGTAGCACCCCCGACAAGAATAATTGGGTTATGTCCCCCACGTCTTAAACGTTCTGCTACTAAGAATGTTGGAAATTGTCCTATGTGAAGTGAATCTGCAGAAGGATCTGCTCCAATATAGAAAGTTAATCCTCCAGCATTTAACTTTTCTTCTAAATCATCTCCAGCTTCTTCTTTAATTAATCCACGCCATTTTAAATCATCATATAATTTCATTTCTTTGTCTCCTTCTTTATTATTTTCTTTTTTATCTTGATCCCAGCTAAATTCTGGATGATCTTTATTAACGATGCCTGATTCTATTTCTACATCGTAATTCTCTTTTAAAAACTTAATCATTTCTTGTTGAAGTTTTAACACTTCATCTTTATTTGTATCAAATCCATCAATAGGAATAAATAAGTTTTTTGACTGTTCAGTAATCTTACTTTTTTCTCCTTGTCGCCATGTCCATTTCCTTGTTTTTACTTCACTACCTGATACATAAACATATTCGTTTTCTTCGGGATGCTCTATTTCTCCTCCTCCGAAAGGAATGAACGTATCTGTTTCTTTACCTTTTCTGATTTCTATATCACCTTTGAAGTTATCAATATCATGTATTCCGATAGGTAAACAATATTTTACTGATAAAGCATTACCAAGGTCTACAATTGGATTAATACTTGGTAAATCTTTTCCTTTACTTATTCTTGTAAGAAGTGCTTCGATTGAACACATATATTTATTTGGATTGATATCTATAGCTTTAAATGCTTCACGATATGGGATAATATATGGTTCTTCTTTTACTTTCACATCTTTTAATTTTTCTAAAGCTTCCTGCATATTTTCACTTAACATATTTGTTATCTTATCACTTTGTTTTTTATTATCAAAGTTTTTAACAATAATAACCCCAAAATATGCATTAGGTATTCTTTCAAAGAAATCTTTACTTACTTTAAATTTCATAATGTCCTCCTTTATATTATATTAATAAAAAAGTTCATAAATTAAAGGACGAGTATTACCCGTGGTACCACCTTAATTTATGAACTTGTTCATACACTTTAAACTATATCGCGTTACCGTTTCAAACTCATGACTTGTAATTCATATTATCACATTTGTTAAGTTTCACCAAACCTTAACTCTCTATATAAATGATGAGAATATTACTTGAGGTCAATCTCTGTTTAATTACAAGCATAGTTTAGCATTTTTTAATAAAGTTGTCAAACTTTTTTTGCATAAAAAAATCCTCAGCAACGTCCTATTTTCGCGATTACTATCGTCGGCGCTGAAGTGCTTAACTTCTGGGTTCGGGATGGAGCCAGGTGTACCCACTTCGCTATCGTCACTGAGAAAATATATAGAGAAATAATTCTCTGAAAACTCAGATAATGTATGACATCAAATATTATTAATCTTTACAAATTATGATTAAATCCTCGATCTATTAGTATCAGTCAGCTCAATGTATCACTACACTTCCACCTCTGACCTATCAACCAGATAGTCTTTCTGGGATCTTACTTCATAAAGAATGGGAAAACTCATCTCGGGGGAGGCTTCCCGCTTAGATGCTTTCAGCGGTTATCCTTTCCACACATAGCTACTCTGCGGTGCCACTGGCGTGACAACAGATACACCAGAGGTGCGTTCATCCCGGTCCTCTCGTACTAAGGACAACTCCCCTCAATTTTCCTACGCCCACGACGGATAGGGACCGAACTGTCTCACGACGTTCTGAACCCAGCTCGCGTGCCACTTTAATGGGCGAACAGCCCAACCC
>CADBUX010000030.1 GCA_902797995.1 uncultured Erysipelotrichaceae bacterium
TGTTTGACTATAAAAGTTCAAATGAGGTATTATTAAGTATATAAAAATCTTACGTTTTAGGTAATGAAATGTGCGGACACTTAATATTTCCATTTATAAAAATACAAAAGTTAAATAAAAGTGTTGACAAACTATATAAAATAGAGTATATTTAATAACAATTATTAAAGAAGAGGTGGTTGCATGTTTAAAATTATAGATTTAATAGTTTTTTCATTCTGCCCTTTTGATCTTTTTAAAATCATTAAAAAAAGATATTCTTTTCGCATCCAAAGATACCATAATTCTCTGATATAGAGTAGTGGTGTCTTTTTCTTTATTTATAGGGAGGTTATCATGGAAGTAGAAGTATTAAAACAAGAGTTATTAAACAATTCATCTAATTATAATGAAGAAGATATTAACGAGATATTAAAAGCTTATGAACTTGCCAATGATCTTCATAGTAGTCAAAAAAGACAAAGTGGAGAGCCTTATATTATTCATCCTTTATCAGTTGCTATAATACTTTCAGAGATGAAAGCTGATAAAGACACTATATGTGCTGGGCTTTTGCATGACACTTTAGAAGATACAGAAATTACAAAGGAAGAATTAATTCATGAGTTTAATCCTAATGTTGCTAATCTAGTTGATGGAGTAACAAAAATTAGTAAATTAAATTTCTCAAGTAAACAAGATAGAAATTATGCTAATACAAGAAAGATAATATCTAGTATTACTGAAGATGTGAGAATAGTAATAATAAAGCTTGCTGATAGACTTCATAATATGAGAACTTTAGAATATAAGAGTGAATTTAAACAAAAAGAAAATTCACTTGAAACTATGGAAGTTTTTGTGCCTCTTGCTTACTATATTGGAGCGTATAGAATAAAAAGTGAACTGGAGGATTTATCATTACAATATCTAAAACCAGATGAGTATAAAAGAACTGAAGAACTTCATAGAAAAGTTGAAGAAGATAGTAAACATTGTTTAACTGAAATGCTAATTAATATACAAGAGTTATTAGATAATGAACAAATACCTAATCAAATAAAAACAAGAACAAAAAACATTTATGGATTATATAAGAAGTTAAGTGGGGGACATAAACCAGAAGATATACATGATTTATTATCGCTTAAAATAATGGTTGATGATATTACAAATTGTTATAGAACACTTGGTATAGTTCATAGTCAGTATAATCCTATAAATAGTAAGTTTAAAGATTATATCTATAATCCTAAAACAAATATGTATAGATCACTTCATACAACAGTTTTTGGAGAAGATGATAGACTAGTTCAAACTCAAATAAGAACATTTGATATGGATGATGTAGCATCGTTTGGACTTACATCATATTGGAATCAAAACATGGATAATCCTAGAGAAAAAATGCAGGAAGATTTAAAAGAAAAATATCAATTTTTTAAATCACTAGCAGAAATAAATACAACGTTTGGTGACAATCAAGAATTTATTATGCAAGTAAAGCAAGAATTATTTACAGATAAAATCTATGTTTATACAACAAAAGGTGATATTATAGAATTACCTAAAGGGTCGACACCAATAGATTTTGCCTATAGAATACATACAGATATAGGGAACTCTATGATTGGTGCAATAGTAAATGATGATAAAGTATCAATTTACGATGAACTTCATAATAAAGATAGAGTTAGAATAATAACAAGTGAATTTAGTATGGGACCTGGTAGAGATTGGATTGAAAACACAAAAACTACCCATGCTAGAAGAAAAATAAAAGAATTTAATAAAAAATAGTAAAGGGGTTGATTATATGACATAGACAAAGTACTAATATAAAATTTTTAGATATATTTGACATTGTGGTAATTTTATCATATTATTTATATAGCGTCGTAGCCAAGGCTGGTTGAAGGCAGGAGTTGGGAAAACTCTAATTCATTGGTTCAAATCCAATCGACGCTCCCATAATAAATAAGAATATAAAAATGTCAAATTGAGATGTTTTTATATTTTTTTTATAGAAAGAGGTGTTGTATGAAAAAAGAATATGTTCCAAATATTTGGAAAGACAAAAATAGTTTTTATTTAAAAGCATTGGATAGCGATTGGTATAAACTGTTGGTGAAATTGGAAAATTTGATTTCAGTAGAAACTACAAATTTTTATTGTAATGAGGGAATGATTACAATGCATTTTCCAGTTACTACTGGCTCTATATCGAGTCCAATGGGCAAAGGAAGTGATTCATTACCTGTATCAGTGGATTTGTTTGGTATTAGAACATATTTAGCAGATTCTATGCAATTTATGCTTGAATATGGGTGTAGATTGACTGATAAAGGTGTTTACTATGTCATGCCGTCATTTAGAGGAGAAAAAGCTGACGAAAGACATCTGTGTCAATTCTTTCATAGTGAATCAGAAATAAAAGGTGATTTAAATGATGTAATGAATTTAGTTGATAGATATATTAAATATCTTGCAAAAGAAGTAGTTAATCAGCTTGGTGAAGAAATAAAAAATATGGTTGGTGATATTTCCCATATAGAAAAAATTGCTAATTACAATGGAGAATTCCCTAGAATTTCATTTGATGATGCTGAAACACTATTGAAAGAGAAAGATCCTGTAAATATTGACAAATATATAGAATATAATGATGGATGGAGAAATATTACTCGTGCTGGAGAAACTAAAGTAATGGAATTATTTGATGGAGTGGTATGGATTACAAATTACGATCTGTTAGCAGTGCCTTTCTATCAAAAAATTGATAACGATGGAAAAACTGCCAAAAATGCTGATTTACTTATGGGAATAGGTGAAACAGTTGGATGTGGAGAAAGACATGAAGATTACAATCAATTATTAGAATCATTAGAAAAACATAATGTTGATGAAAGCGAATATGAATGGTATGTAAATATGAAAAAAGAATTTCCACTACAAACAGCAGGTTTTGGTTTGGGAATAGAACGTTTATTAATGTGGATTCTGAAATGTGATGATATCAGAAATATGCAGATATGTTTAAGATTTAATGGAGAAGAAATATGCATGTAATTGATGGACATTCTCATATAGGAAATGATACATTTTGGAAAAATGTCGGTGATATACAAGAATATCTAAAAAATCTTGAAAAAAAAGGCATATCTGAAGCATTTATAATGTCAGTTGCGTGTCCAACAATAGAAAGAAACGATCAGAAAGTTTCTTTATTAATACATGGTGAGAAAAATATTGAAAACGATCATCTTAGAATTATAAAAAATAAAGATGGCAGTATAACTAAAGAATTAATTAAAAAAAATGATAATCCATATAAAGAAGCGAACGATCTTATTTATAATATAGTTACTAATAACAGTAGTCCTATAAAATTGAATTATGTACCATTGATTCATCCATATTATTATTCATATGAAGACTTTATTAGTAATTTAAAGCGCGGTGCTAAAATGTTTAAAATTCATGGTATCGCTGGAGGAGTTTTGCCAGATAATATATCTGATGAATTCTTTGAGATGATTGAGTCATTAGGTGTTAGTTTAATTATTCATACTGATTATAGTAAAACAAATGATTTACAAATGAGTAATAGTCCGGATGCTTGGTTAAATAGGCTATCAAAATATAATATTGATGTATATTTAGCACATGCTGCAAGGCTATCTGAAAATGCTATATCTACAATAAATCAAGATTCGCGTTATATGGTTGGAATTGGGCCAGATTTATTATTATCAAGACCTGGTAGAAATTATATAGATACTAATCACTATCTTGAAACGTGCTTAGAAAAGTTTAATATAAATAAAATGATTTTTGATATTGATTATCCATGGAATATAATTTCAAATCAAGATTACTCTCTTGATTGGGATAGTATTGATAGAATTAATAGTTTATTGTCAAAAAATGAACAAGAAATTGTTTATAATAAAAATATAGAAAAAATAACAAAAGGAAAGGAAGTAAGAAAATGAAAAAAATTAGTGAATTAACAAAAGAAGACATATTAGAAATGAGCTATAATGAGCTTATTGGATTAGTTAGAGAAACAAATAGGACTCCAGGAGGGTTAAATACTATTAAGGATGTTGCTAGAAAACTTTGTTTAAATAACAATAGTAAGATACTTGATATAGGAACTAGTACCGGGCATACATCATTAGAATTTGGAAGACTATTAAATTGCGAAGTAGTAGGAATTGATATCAATGAAGAAAGTATAAAAACTGCTACAGAGAGATGCAGTAGATTTAATTTAGAAAAGGTTAGCTTTAAATTAGATGATGCTACTAACATGACATTTAATGATAATACATTTGATGTAGTGTTTGCAGGCAATGTAACTTCATTAGTAAGCAATCGCGAGAACGCTTTAAAAGAATATTGGAGAGTATTAAAGCCAAATGGTCATTTAGTAGCTGTGCCAATGTATTATTTAGAAACACCTTCAGAAGATTTGTTGCAAAAAGTTAGAGATGCTATTCAAGTTAATATTCAAGCACAATATAAGGATTCATGGAAAGAATTTTTCTTGAGAGAAAATGATGAAGTTTTTGAAGAAATTGATTATAAATTTATAAAATGTAGTGATGAAGAAATAGATAAATTCTGCGACGATATTTTAAGCAGAGATCATTTAAAAGAATTACCAGAAGATGCTATGGAAGCATTACAAGTTCAGTATAGAAACTTTATGCATTTATTTAACGAAAATAATAGTCATATGGGATTTACTATTTTTATAATTAGACAAAAAGAAAGTGGCGAGTTCAATGATCCAGAATTATTTCATAGTGAGTTAGTGTAGGTGAAATTATGGAAAATAATTACTTTACTAAGGAATTAAAATCAAAAGATTTAGTTTTAAGAAAATTCGAATCAGATGATTATGAAGATATGTATAATAATTGGGCTTCAGATCAAGAAATTGCTGACCTGGCAGGATTTCCTAAACATACTAATGATGAAGAAACAAAAAGTTTAATAAAGTTTTGGATAGATGAGTACGATAAAGAAAATGTTTTCAATTGGGCAATAACAGAAAAAAATACAAATCAAGTTATTGGAAGCATAACAGTTGTCAATAAAGATATAAAAAATAAAACATGTGAAATAGGATATAATATAGGTAGGAATTTTTGGAATAAGGGATATGCAACACAATCATTATCACTAGTCTTAGATTATTTATTTGCTACAGATTTATTTGATGTTGTGATTGCGTATTGTTTAAAAGATAATATTCCCTCAAAACGTGTTCTTGAAAAAAATGGTTTTGTCTGTGAGGGAGAATTAAGAAACAGAAGAATAATCAAAGAGCAAAAATATAATAAATATGAATTTTCATTATTAAAAGATGAGCACGAGAGAATAAAAAAGAATAAAGAATTGTTAGATAAACATGATTGGTTGAGAATAACAACAGAAGTTGAAGATTATATAGAGCCTGAATATTATAATAAATTATTAAAACACTATATTTTTGATGGGAAAACAGATTTAGACATTTTTAAAAACTTTTTAACAAATAACAATAGTTTTTCACAAGCCTTAGAATTAGGGTGTGGATCTGGAAGAGTGTCTGATATTTTTGTGAAGAATGCACCTAAAAAATATAGTTATGATTTGTTAGATTTGAGTAATCAGATGTTAAATTATACTAAAAATAAGTTTTCAAACTTTAAATTTGGATATATTGAGTCTGATACTATTGATTATTTGTTAAATAATAAGAAGAAGTATGATTTTGTATTTAGTTTGTGGAGTTATTCACACTCAGTGCACCAACAAATGCATAAATATGGAGTTATAAATGGTGGGTTATATACAGAAGCTGCTTTAAGGAAGTTTATAATAAGTGATTTACTTCCTGGTGGTAAAATGTTTATTATACATTTTGACTCTATGTCTGATGAACAAAAGATATTAATGAAACAATGGAAAAGATTTTATCCAACGTTTAGTGACATATCTAAACAAAGTCCATCGCTATTTATAACAGATAATGCGTTTTCTAAAATGCAAAAAGAAGAAATAATAGATTATAAAATTACTCATTATGTTGGTGAAGAAATTTGTTATGAAAGTTTAGAAGAAGCTATGGAAACATTTTTAAATTTTCATATGGAGTCATATGCTAATGAGAGAATTGAATTGTCTGATGTATATAATGACCTTGAAAGTTATATGAAAAAGTTTATGAAAGGCGACAAAGTTTGTATTAAACCAGGTTGCTTTATAATTGAAATTACAAAGAGGTAATAATGAATCTGAAAACAAATAAATATGTTTTAGAAAGCGACAAGAATAAAGAAATATTGAAATATTTAAAAGAATGCGACAATAACACTTTATATCAATTGTTGTCAGAGACTAGCAAATATAGAAGTTTAAATCATGATGCTCAATATTTATTAAAAAGATACAATACTAATTATGATTTTTTTGGGCCTAGCGAAATATCGTTAAAGGAACATTATTTATATCATTTAGTAATGCTTAATAATTTGCCAGAAAAATATGTAAATATAGATGTATCTCCAATTAACCCTTTAGGCCTAAATTCTAACCTTTCTATGTTAAGTCAGAATTTAGTTTTAAGTACAATAAAGAATTCTGAAGTATGTGGTGATCCAACTACTGCTTTAGCACTTGAAGCCTCCAAAAGAAGAAAAGAAAATCAAACAGGAGATATTAATTTAGCTACTATTACTAGGATTTTACGTATGCAACCCTTTGATAGTTCAAAAGGATATATGCAACATTTTAATTTAATAGGAATTTTAACTTTAGCAAACAAAAAAAATAATAAAAATTTATTTCACGATGTGTTTTGTGAGCATATTAGTATTTGGATTAATCTAGCTGAAAAATTGAAAAAGTATGGGTTTGATTTAGGCACAATTGAGGTAGGAATTACCAATATAGACTTTGTTGAAAGCATAATTGAAAATGAAACATTTTCTAGAGAACTAGTGACTAAGAATTCATTAAATGATGATTTTGATTTTACTAATTCGCTTGATATAAAAATTCCAGATAAAATATATTCTTATAATGATTTGCCACAAAAAAAAAAAAAAAAATATTCGTTGTACAAGTTTAAGCAAAAATTTAAAAGTAAATTTCTATATAGATATGCAAAGAAAAGCAGGTTTAGGTTATTATAATGGTATATGCTTTCATATATACTCAAACGTGAACGATAATAAAATTCAACTATCAGATGGCGGTGTAAGTGATTGGTGTGCTCAATTGTTATCTGATCATAATGAACAAACTGTTACTTCTGGGTTTGGAGCAGAATTAATATTAAAACTATTTGGAAAAGAAAATAGTTTGGAGGAGATATTAAATGATTAAACCAAAAAAATTATCTAATGGGGACAAAGTAAATACAATAAGTTTATCAAATGGTATGGCTGGAGAAGAAATGTTTAGATATCGTTATGAATATGGGAAGTCAAGATTACAAGATGTTTTCAATCTAAATGTTGAAGAAACACCTTATTCAATGAAAGGAAACGACTATTTATACAATCATCCTGAAAAACGTGCCGAAGATTTTATGAATGCTTTAAAAGACAATACTGTAAACGGTATTATTTCAAATATAGGTGGTGACGATACAATTAGATTGCTTCCATATATTGATTTTTCTGTTATAAGAAAAAATCCAAAGGTTTTTTTAGGATATTCTGATTCAACAGTTAATCATTTTATGATGTATAAAGCTGGAGTTATATCTTATTATGGACCTTGTGTATTATGCGAGTTTGCTGAAAATTATAAAATGCATGATTATACAAAAAAGTATGTAGAAGAGTTTTTGTTTACTAGAGGGAATGAAATAATTATAAAATCAAGTGATGAATGGACTAGCGAATTTCTTGATTGGGCTAACTCTGATACAATAAATCAAGTTAGAAAGATGCAGAAAGAAAAACATGGATTTGATGTTATTCAAGGAAAAGGAAAAACTACTGGAATTTTATTAGGCGGTTGTATTGATGTTTTCCCTATGCTATTTGGGACAAAAATATGGCCTACACAAGAAGAATGGAAAGACAAAATTTTATTAATAGAAACAAGTGAATGTTATTTACAACCTTATTTGCTTGAATATTATCTGCGTTCTTTAGTTGCGCAAGGTGTTATAGATAGTATAAAAGGTATTATAGTAGGGAAACCAAAAGATGAAAAATTTTATGAAGAATATAAAAAAATCTATAAAAAAGTTATTTCAGATGAAGCTAAAAGGCCTGATTTACCAATTATGTATAACATAAATATAGGACATGCTGATCCTATGTGTATTTTGCCTATAGGTGATGAAATTACTATTGATTTAGATAATAAGCAAATAATATATCATAATCAGTAATATGATAGTTTTAATATAATTATTACCAAAACATTTATATAGTCATTTAGGAGGGTATTATGAAAAAGATCGGTGTTATATTTGCTATGAACGAAGAATTAGACGAGTTCATTAAATATCTAAAAGTTGATCGTGAATATGATATTTTTGATTTACATTTTTTTGAAGGGATTAAGAAAGATAACCACTGTATTTTAGTTACAAGCGGTGTTGGAAAAGTTAATTCTGCTCGCGCTACACAAATACTAATTGATAATTATAATGTTGATTATATAATTAATGTTGGAGTTGCAGGAGGATTAAGTAGCACATTAGACATTGGAGATATCATAATAGGCAATAAATTAGTTCAACACGATTTTGACATAACTGCCTTTAACCATGATAAAGGATACATTCCAAATGTTGGAGTTTATATAGACGCGGATGAGTATTTAGTGAAAACAACTGAAATGGTATTAAATGATAGTAATATAGATTATTTCAAAGGCGTTATTGCTTCAGGAGATATTTTTTGTACCGATGAAAAAATGAGTAACAAAATTGCACATAAATTTAGCGCATTATGCGTTGAAATGGAGGGAGCATCAATTGCACAAGTATGTTACCTTAGTCATATTCCGTTTTTAATTTTACGTAGTATTTCAGATATTCCAAATAATAATAATGTAATTACCTATGAAGAATTTTTAAAGGAAAGTTCAACGAAAATTGCACTTGTTCTTGATTGCTTACTTATGAAAATATAAAAATAAATTTAGATTATTACCGCTTTTAATTGATATCAGATTTTAATCGTGTTATAATCAAATTGTAATTGAGATTTATCTCATTTCTAAGTGTGGTTATTTGTTTCTCAAACGAGACACAAGATTGCCCCAGTATGAAATTAATTGAACTTTTACAGTTCAATTTTTTTATGGTAAAATTTTTATGGAGGAAATGATGGAAAGAGTATATAACAAATTAGTTAGGGATAATATACCTGAAATAATAAAGAGTAAAGGAGAAACACCAGTTACTAGAATTTTAAATAATGATGAGTATAAAAAGTCTTTAGAAGAAAAGTTATTTGAAGAATACAAAGAAGTAATAGAAGCATCAGGAGATGACAGGCTAGAAGAACTTGCAGACCTTGTTGAAGTAGCTAAATCTTTAGCAGAATCAGAAAACTCATCATTAGAACACATAATAGAACTTGCAAATAAAAAAAGAGAAAAACGTGGTGGATTTGAGAAAAAAATATTTTTAGAAAAAGTAATAGAAAGTGAATAATTAATTGATTATTTTTGCAAATATGTTATATTTATATTAGTTAGTTGTTTATCGACTTTACTTTTAGGTTTTAGATAACCTTTGTTATCGCCCCATAAGGAAGTCTGCTCGAACTTTTTTCGAGTTTTGATAAATGACTAATTCAGAAATGGATTAGTTTTTTTGTATTTAACAAGAAAAGTCATCCTTATAAGAAATGATGTGAAATTATGGTTAGCATTATAAAAAAATAATTACAATAAAAAAACTTAAAGACTTAATAGTCTATAAGTTTTTTTTATAAAAATAATTATTATAACTATATCAACCAAGATTTAGCTTTTTTTAAAACTTTATTTGAAGACAAGATTTCAGAAGTTGCACAATACTTATCTGCTATACAAAGAATTACACTTTCTTTATATTTAGGCAAAACCTTTCCAAGCGGGAACATATGCGATAAAATCATGTTTTCTTCTTTTTTACTTAATCCAAAATCTCTTTTAGCATTATCTCTTGAAAATTTTGGATGCCTTATACCATGTAATTTATGATAATCTTCTTTTTCGTGCCAATCATATAAAAAATAATCATGAAGTAGTGCACCTTTAATTAATGATTCTCTATCTATATTAAGCTTTAATCTCTTAGCAATAACTAAACAAGTATTAGCAACATATAAAGAATGTTCATATACAGAAAAATCCCCATGTTGCACATAATCCATTTCTTGTTTAAACATTTCATTATTGATAATTTCATTATATATTTTTATTTCTTCCATTATAAATCCTTCTTTTCTATTATTTAAACAATATTAAAACAATATACTAAATTATATTTTATTATTTGTATTTTTTATGACTAATCTAATATAACATATATAATATTTTAAAACAAGTTAAAAAACTATATCTAGTTAAATATTAAAAAATATATTATAATAATACCGTACTAGTTAACCTACACATCCTAGTATAAAAAAGGGAAGGAGAGTTTTATGAATATTTTATTAGGTTTTATTAATATTATAGTTACATTTACTTTAGTAGTATTAATAGAAAAATTATTTAAAAAAGAAGGATTATATGTATGGCTAAGTATTGCCACAATCTTAGCAAATCTAACAGTTTGCAAAATGATTGATGTGTTTTCTTTTACAACAAGTTTAGGAAATGTCTTATTTGCATCAACCTTTTTAGCAACTGATATTATGTCAGAAAAATATAGTAAACAAGATGCTAAAAAAGGAGTATATCTAAGTATCTTTAGTGGTATAACTTTTATTATAATTACTCAGCTAACACTATTATTTATTCCAAGTAATGATGATGTAGTAAATGAATCCATGAAAAATCTATTTAGTATTAGTATAAGAACAATATCTGCAAGTATGCTAATGTTTTTCATAAGTAATATGCTTGATATTCATATTTATAACAAACTAAAAGAAAAGTATCCAAATAAGTTATGGTTTAGAAATAACTTATCAACTATACTTTGTAATTGTATAGAAAACTATTTCTTCAATACTTTAGCTTTTCTAGGTATCTTTTCTATACCAGTAATAATATCTATAGCAACTACTACTACCATTATAGAAATAGTAATAGCACTTTGTGATACACCATTTTTATATATATCAAAAAAATTAAATTAATAAAAAAGAAGGGATATAATGAAACTTTTAGGAACCAAAACACTTAAAACAGAGAGATTAGTATTAAGACAATTTAAAGAAGAAGATGCACAAGCTATCTATAATAATTTTATTAATAAAGAAAAGATCATATACTATGCAAACCAGGAAAAAACAACACTAAAATCTTCATTAATAAGCAAAAAATATGTTAAAATGATTAAAGAGGTGTAAAAATGAAAAATAAAAGAGTTTTAGTTATAACAGCTGTCATAATAGTATTATTAATTATCGGAGTTTTACTATTTATTCCAAAAGATAATAATGATAACAAAACATTTGAAAAGGATTATGATGTAAAAGTACCTAAAAACACAAGTATAATTTATTTAACAGATGAAAATGTTATTAAAGAACTATCTACGAATGATAAATTAGTATTCTTTGGCAATAAAAATGAAAACTATGATAAAACAAAAGAAGGAGTAACAACACTCTTAAAAATTGCAGAAGAAAACGGAATAGATAAAATATATTACTATGATTTATCAGGTATTGGAGACAAACGTGAAATAACAGATAAATTAACAGAAAAACTAGATAGAGAAGGATTAATGTCACCAACATTATTTTTAGTAAAAAATAAAGAAATAGATAGTATTGAAGAAGGAATTAATAAAGACATAGAACAAAAATATAAAAAAATAATGATAGGATATCTTATGTGTAGTACTCCTGATTGTTAAAAAAGTGTATTAAAAATTAATATTTAAGCATACTAAAATTAACAGGAGGATAAAATATGAAAAAAAGTAAAATAATTACAAGTATGGCAACTTTTGGACTAGGAGCTGTAACAGGAATGATGTTTGCACCAAAAAAAGGTGAAGACTTAAGAGAAGATGTAAAATGCACTATGAAAAAAGCTGCAAAAAAAATTGAAAATACAACTGAAGAAATAGAAGAAAGTATCAAAGATACACTTGATTCTATTGGAGAACGTATAGAAAATCTACAATTTGAAACAACTAGTAAAAACTTAAGCAAAAGAGGAGAAGAAATCAAAAAAGATTTAGAAAAAATCATAAAAGATGCTAAAGATAAAAAAGATGATATCTTAGAAAACACAGCATCAAAACTAAAAGAGATTTTAGCAGACAAACTAAATCAAGTTGCCCAAACTCTAGAAGACTAATAAGTCTTTTTTTCTTGCAAAAATAAACAAAAAAATAAGTAATATATGTTATAATTAATATAAGGAGGAATAAACATGGAAAAAAGTAAAGTATATTTTACAAAAGAAATTACACCAGAAAGTTTAATTAAAATTTATGAAGCTTTAAATGTAGATTTAAAGGGTAAAATAGGAGTTAAAGTATCTACTGGAGAAGATGGCTCTAAAGGATATTTAAAAGCAGATTTAATTGGGCCATTAGTTAAAAAACTAAACGGAACAATAATTGAATGTAATACAGCTTATCCAGGACAAAGAAACAATGCAGAAGACCATATGAAAGTAGCAGAAAAACATGGTTTCACATCTTTCGCAGATGTTGATATTATGGATAAAGATGGAGAGTTTAAAATACCTGTTAATAAGGGAAAACATCTCAAATATGATATTATTGGAGAAAACTTTAAAAACTATGATTCAATAGTAAACTTAGCACACGGAAAAGGACATGCTATGGGAGGATTTGGTGCTAATCTTAAAAATCAATCAATAGGTATAGCATCACGTAACGGAAAAGCCTATATTCATAGCTGTGGACAAGATGAAAATCCAGATACAGCATGGGGAAGACCTTATGAACAAATTGAATTTATCCAGTCAATGGCAGAAGCAGCAACTGCAGTTGCAGATTATCTAAAAGAAAATAATAAACAAATAGTTTATATTACTGTAATGAATGCTTTATCAGTAGATTGTGATTGTGATGCGCACCAAGGAGATCCAGTAATGGAAGACTTAGGTATAGTAGCATCACTAGACCCTGTAGCAAACGATCAAGCCTTTATTGATATGGTATGGAATTCAACTGATGAAGGAGCACACCTTTTAAGAGAAAGAATAGATAGACAAGAAGGAAGAGAAATACTTCCATATGCTGAAAGCTTAGGATTAGGGTCAAGAGATTATGAACTTATTGAAATCTAAAAAGTGAAATAATTTCACTTTTTTAAATTCAACCACTGGTTTGTGTAATTTATCAGAGTTAAATATTATTATTTATCTAAGAAAGGAGAAAAAGTTTATGAACTTAGATAAAATTGGTAAATTTATTTCTAATTGTAGAAAAGATAAAAAACTAACCCAAGAACAATTATCAGAAAAACTAGGTATCTCTGATAGAGCAGTATCTAAATGGGAAAGAGGACTATGTTTACCAGATGCTAGTATAATGCTCCCATTATGCGAAATACTAGGTATTAACGTTAATGAACTTTTAAGTGGTGAGATGATAAATAATAAAGATTATAACAAAAAAGCAGAAGAAAACTTATTAGAAATGGCAAAAAAAGAAGAAGAACAAAATAAAAAAATGATGATGTATGAATATGTAATTGGATTTATATCTTCAATAACATTCTTTATACTAGTATTCGTAGCATCTTATGCAGTAGATAAAAATAGTATAAGAATTATTCTGTATGTTTTAGCGTTTGTAATAATTATTATCGGAGTATCATTTGCTTTAAAAATAGAAACAGAAACCGGGTATTATGAATGTCAAAAGTGTCATCATAAATATGTGCCAAAATATAGTAAAGTATATTTTGCAATGCATCTTGGTACAACAAGATATTTAAAGTGTCCAAAATGTCATCAAAGAAGCTGGCAAAAGAAAGTATTAACTAAGTAGGGAAACCTACTTTTTTTGTTAAAAAATGGTATAATAATCAAAAGAAGTGATGAGTATGATTTTAATGGTAAGTGGAAGAACCGATATAGTAGCATTTTATACCAAATGGTTTATGAATAGATATAAAGAAGGATATGTAGATGTAAGAAATCCATTTTATCCAAAATTAGTAAGTAGAATCTATTTTAAAGATGTAGATCTAATTATGTTTTGCACTAAAAACCCTATCCCAATCATTCCATACTTAAAAGAAATAAAACATAAAATACTATTCCATGTAACCTTAACCCCTTATCACAAAGAGATTGAACCTAATGTTCCACCAAAAGGACTAATTATAAATGCCATTAAAGAAGTATCGAAAACAATTGGAATAGATAATGTATATGTAAGATACGATCCAATTTTCTTAAGTAGTAAATATAACGTCAAATATCATGAAAAAGCATTTGACAATATGTGTAATCTATTGTCAGGATATGTAAAACATGTAATAGTGTCATTCATGGATGAATATAAGAATACGATTAAGAATAAATCTATATTAAAGTATAGAAATTTTACCGAAAAAGACTATGAATTAATAGGGGAATCATTTAGCAAAAGTGCTGAAAAAAATAATATGACTGTACAAACCTGTTTTGAAGAAAAAACATTGACAGAATTCGGTTTTATAAATCGACAATGTTTGACAAAAGAACTTGCTTATAACTTGACAGGCAAAAAGTACAGATTGTGGCAAGCACGTAAGTGTAAATGTGTCGAGATGACAGATATTGGAACCTATAATTCATGCAAACATCATTGTAAGTATTGCTATGCTAACTTTGATGAATCACAAATTGAAGAAAATTATAACAAACATGACCCAAATTCTTCACTTTTAATTGGACATGTAAAAGATGATGATGAAATAAAAGTAAAAAAAGCGTAAAAGGAGAAAAATATGAATATAGATATTGAAAGATTAAGAGAAGACCTAATAAACTATTTTGGAACTGCTTCATCATATAATCCTATAGCTATGATGGATTTAATAAAAGTAGAAAATGCAAGTGATGATGAAATCATAAAAATAGCTAAAAAGAATAATTTTGATTTAAATCAATATATAATTAAATATAATCAAAGATTAAAATAAAATATTATAATTTGCAGAATTATAAATATAGTTATATACTATAAGTGTTAAAGATTTTCAATAAAGGAGGTCAAATAATGGAAAAAGAAAAGAAATGCACTTGTGATGAAAACTGCACATGCGGTTGTCACGAAGGAAAAGAATGTACTTGTGATGAAAACTGCACATGTGGATGTCATGAAGGAAAAAAGTGTACTTGTGATGATGATTGCGAATGTAAAAAAGAACATGAATAATAAATAAGGAGAAAATCATGAATAAAGAAATGTTTATAAAAGAATTAGAAAAGGTAACAGAATTTTCTGAAGAAAAATGTAGAGCAATTAATAGTATAATTGAAGATACATTTATAGTAGGAAAAACAAATAAAGAAAAAATGATAAACAAGTTTGAAGAACAACTAGAAATGACTAAAGAAGAAGCTGAAAAACTATATGAAAAAGCAATGAGTATCATAACAAAAGCAATTAAAGATAAGCTAAAAAATCCATTTAAATAAAAAAGAGTAACTAATTAAAAGTTACTCTTTTATCTTCCACCAATATTTCCGCCAAGTAATTTTAATATATCGCTTTCCATATCAAGAGGATTAAAAGTTGAATCATATCTTTTAACAACATTACCACTTTTATCAACTAAAAACTTAGTAAAGTTCCATTTAATATCTTCATCTTTTTTACAAGTAGTACTTATTTTTTCAATAGCCTTCATAGCCATTTTGTTTTTAATACCTATAACTTCTTCACTAGGGCATTCTTTTTTTAAAAATGTGTATAAAGGATTTTCATTTTCTCCATTAACTTCTATCTTTGAAAATTGATCAAACTTTGTATTATACTTACTAGTACAAAAAGTATGAATTTCATCATCACTCCCTGGAGCTTGATGTCCAAATTGATCACAAGGGAAATCAAGAATTTCTAAACCTTTCTCATGATACTTTTCATAAAGTTTTTCAAGACCTTCGTACTGAGGAGTAAACCCACATCCTGTAGCAGTATTAACAATAAGCAAAACCTTTCCTTTTAAACTTTCTAAATTAAAATCTTCACCACTCCTAGTCTTTACTTTAAAATCATAAATACTCATATATTACATTTCTCCTTTTTTCAATATTCAAGCTAATTGTAACAAAACCATTATTCTTTAGTCAATAATCAAAAATAAACAAAATATACAAATAAAAATATTCCAATATAAAAATATTTATGCTATAATAAAAAAAGAATAGCACACTATATAAAAATAGAAAAAGATTAAGAGGAGTCGCTATGCTGAAAAAAAGGTATAACAAAAAAGATTACAATTCTAAAATAGTAAATATATCTGCAGCTATAGTAGTATTAGTGTTAACTA
>CADBUX010000031.1 GCA_902797995.1 uncultured Erysipelotrichaceae bacterium
GATAATGGTATATTTGCAGGAATAATGATGAATCCAGTTTTACCATTTATTACTGATGATGAAGAAGATATTAAGAAATTAGTTAAAAAGGCTTATGAAAGTGGAGCAAAGTTTATTCATACATATATGGGAATGACTTTAAGAGAAAATCAAAGAGATTATTATTTTGAAAAATTAGATAAACATTTTAAAGGTTTAAAAGAAAAATATATCAAATATTATGGAGAAAGATATAATTGTGCTGTTCCTAACTATAAATCATTATATAAAGTATTTACTAATGAATGTGATAAGTATGGAATACTTTATAATATGAAAGATATTATTAAAGCATATAAAAAAGAAATAAAGGATAATGAACAAATATCATTATTCTAGAATGATTATTAAAGCATATAAAAAAGAAATAAAGGATAATGAACAAATATCATTATTCTAGAATGATCGCAATATTAAGATATTACGAACTGATGAGTAGGAGAAATCCTACTTTTTGTTATATAGTAGTGGTCATATGTCCGAACAACTATATCAATATTTTTGATGTTGCAATATCTAACCCCATAATAAATGACTTAAAATTAGATGGAATTATACTAAATTTCGTCTTTTTTATGCTATAATTGAGTAGAAATGGAGTGATTCCTATGGATAATAAAACTAATATAAACTGGTATCCAGGTCATATGGCTAAAACAAGACGTCAAATAAAAGAAAATATATCTTTAGTAGATATAATTTATGAAGTAATAGATTCACGTATTCCGTATAGTTCTAGAATTACTGATTTGAAAGATCTCACAAATAATAAACCACATATTTTAATATTTACTAAGTATGATTTATGTGATAAAGAAGAAACCAATAAGTTTATAGAAAAGTATAAAAAAGAAGGAAACTATTGTATTACTTATGATTTAACTAAAAATATAGACAACTCTAAACTAATTAAATTAAGTAATGAAATACTAATAGAAAAATTAGAAAAAGCAAAAGAAAAAGGCTTAAAAAAAGATACCATACGTGCTTTAGTAGTGGGAATACCTAATGTGGGGAAAAGCACTTTAATAAATAAAATTGTAGGGCGTAAAATCACAATAACTGGGAATAAACCCGGAGTTACTAAAAACCTAAGTTGGATTAGAATTGGTAAAAATATAGAACTTCTTGATTCACCTGGTATACTTTGGCCAAAACTAGAACAAGAAAAGGAAGCTTTTAATTTAGCAAGTACTACCGCTATAAAAGAAGATATTTTAGAGAAAGAAAGTGTTGCAGTATACATTATTAAGTTTTTACACAAGTACTATCCAGACATACTTGAAAATAATTATGGTATTACTAATATTGAAGACTTTGAAGAAGTATATGATACTATAGGTAAAAAACGCGGATTTATGATGAAAGGCGGAGTAGTAGATTACGATAGAGTAACTGATTTAATAATAAATGATATAAAAAATGGTAAAGTATCAGGCATTACTTTTGATAGGATAGAAGACTATGAATTTTGATGAATTCAAAACAGAAGTCCTGGAAAGCAAACTATTAGAACTTGAAACTAGTACTTCTAAAGGTGATAAAAAATTATATAAAGAAATAGATTTATATCTATGTAAAAAAGATAATCATAGATACGAAAAACAGTATTATAACTTAGGGTATAACCTAATCGCAGGAGTGGATGAAGTAGGCCGCGGTCCTTTAGTAGGTCCAGTAGTCGCAGCTGCTGTTATTCTCCCTAAAAATTACGAATTAAAAGGTCTTACTGACTCTAAAAAACTATCAGAAAAGAAAAGAGAATATTTTTACGATATTATAATGAAAGATGCTATTTCTGTAGGGGTCGGGGTAGTAGACAATAACAAAATAGATGAAATAAATATTTATGAAGCTACTAAAATTGCAATGAAAAAAGCTATTAAGAATTTAAAAATAAAACCAGATATAGTCATTACTGATGCTATGGATCTTGATATAAAAGAAAAAGTAGTACCAATTATAAAAGGAGATTTAAAAAGTATTACTATTTCAGCAGCCTCAGTTATTGCTAAGGTAACAAGAGATAGAATGTTACTACAATTAGATGAAGAGTATCCATTTTATAACTTTAAGAAAAACAAAGGATATCCCACAAAAGATCATATCGAGGCAATAAAAAAGCATGGAATATTAAAAGAACATCGAAAAACTTATGCTCCAATAAAAAATGAAAGTTATAAAATAATAAACTAAAGAATAAAAAATTAGTCTTTTAAACTTAAAGACTTTTTTCGTTTGAAACATAAAAATCAAATGAAGCAAAATCAAAACGCAAATGTAAAGTTTGAAAAAAATGTAAAATTTTACTTAAGATTAATTCTTGACATATAATAAAATATGAGTTATAAATGATTAGAAAAGGAGTGATTCTTTTGAAAAATTTAGTAATTGTGGAATCTCCAAGTAAAAGTAAAACTATAGAAAAATATTTAGGAAAAGACTATAAAGTTGTATCTTCAAAAGGTCATATAAGAGATCTTACAACAACAGGAAAATATGGTCTTGGAGTAGACGTTGATAATGGATTTAAACCAAATTATGCTCCAATAAAAGGTAAAGCAAAAACTATTAGTGAGTTAAAGAAACTAGGAAAAGAATCAGATAGAATATATCTTGCATCCGATCCTGACCGTGAAGGAGAAGCAATTGCTTGGCATTTAAAAGATGCACTTAATTTAAAAGATGATGATTATGATAGAATTGTTTTTAATGAAATAACAAAAAGTAAAGTAATCGAAGCCTTATCACATCCAAGAAAAATAGATGATAATTTGGTAAAATCACAAGAAACGAGAAGAATACTTGATAGAATAATAGGGTTTAGATTATCTAAACTTATGCAAAGTAAAACCGGAGGAAAAAGTGCGGGAAGGGTTCAATCTGTTGCGCTTAAACTAATTGTTGATAGAGAACGTGAAATAGAAAGTTTTATTCCTGAAGATTATTATACAATTACTGCTTATTTTGATGGATTTGATTCAGAACTTTTTGGTTATAAAGATGAAAATATAGAAATAAAAACTGAAGAAGAAAAAGATAGAATAATGAATTCTTTGGATAAATATTTCACCTTAGAAAACATAGAAAAAAAGGATAAAAATAAAAAAGCAAGGCCGCCATTTACAACCTCAACCCTTCAACAAACAGCATCGAATAAACTAGGGTTTACCGGTAAGAAAACTATGTCTATTGCTCAAAAACTATATGAAGGTATTGATATTGGTACTGAAACTACAGGTTTAATTACATATATGAGAACTGATTCTATTAGACTAAGTGATGAGTTTATTAAAAGTAGTTATGCTTTTATAAATGAAAACTATGGTAAAGAATACGTTGGATACGTAAAAACTGCTAAAAAAAGCGAAAACGTTCAAGATGCACATGAAGGTATTAGACCAACTAATATCAATAATACCCCAGAAAAAGTAAAAGAGTATCTTTCAAATGACGAATACAAATTATATAAAATGATCTATATTCGCGCTTTAGCATCACTAATGAAAGATGCAAAATCTTTAGCAACAACATTAATATTAGATAATAACGACTATAAGTTTAAAACAACAGGAAGCGTTATTACTTTTGATGGATATTTAAAAATATATAAAGATTATGAATCAAGTGAAGATAAAATTCTTCCGGATTTAGAGGATAAACTAAATCAAAAAATAGAAAGTGAAAATATTGAAGCAGAAGCTCATCAAACAAAACCAAAACCAAGATATACAGAAGCAAAATTAATAAAAGAGCTTGAAGAACTTGGAATAGGTAGACCTTCTACTTATGTAAGTATTATTGATACATTAAAAGCACGTGATTATATTCGTTTAGAAGATAAAAAATTCTATCCAACAGAAATAGGTATTATAACTACAGATAAATTACAAGAGTTTTTTTCTAACATAATAAATGTAGAATATACAAGAGAAATGGAAGAAGATTTAGATAAAATAGCGGACGGCGCTAAAGTTTGGAATAAAGTATTAGAAAACTTTTACGAACCATTTGAAGCTTTAGTAGAAAAAGCCTTTAAAGGAATGGAAAAGAAATCTCCTGAAGAAACTGGAGAAACCTGCCCAGAATGCGGTAACCCCTTAGTAATTAGAAAAGGAAAATATGGAGAGTTTACTGCGTGCTCTAATTATCCAGAGTGTAAATACATAAAAAAAGAAGAAAAAAAAGCAAATGAAATATGTAAATGTCCTAATTGTGACGGCATGATAGTAGAAAGAAAAACAAAAAAAGGAAAAATATTCTATGGATGTAATAATTTTCCAAAATGTAAAACTGCTTTTTGGGATAAACCAATTGATGAAAAATGTCCTGAATGTGGAAGTATTCTACTAGAAAAGAAGGATAAAATAATATGTTCAAACTGCGATTATACAAAATAAGAAGTGTAATAACTTCTTTTTTTATGCATATTTATATAAAAAACAAAGCAAAAACATGTGTCAAATATTGACAAAAAAAGCAAAAAATGATAAAATGTAGTAGTGCTAAAGAAATAGCGCAGGAAACGGGGGATTAGTATGAAGAAAAAAACACCTAGTACATTTATTTTAAATGTTGAAGATAAAAACTATTTCTTTGTTGAAGGTAAAATAAGTCCATTCTATGGGCCTGTTTATGATGTCCATTATGACGCTAATGAAAAGCCTGCGTTTTATACTGCTAAGAACTTTGTTGAAGAACATGGTATAAATACAAAGATACCTGTTTCTAATTTTATTAAACGAATTAGTAATAAATTAACTCTTATGCAAGGATCTAATGTTCATATTGATAATGCATGTATGGTACTACACGATATAGATCATAAAATACAAACAAACGGAGAGAAAAAGACTTTAAAAAAAGAAAAAAGTAATCTTATAAATGCCATTGATGTATATAATAATGTAAGACATTTATTGCCTGGAGAATTTGAAATTTCTTATGAGGAAGACTATGAACTAATAACTGCTAAGAAAGAACATAAAGTTGTTAAGAATGTAGAGCATAAGGAAGAAAGAAAAGTAGTTAAACAAATTACAAATGATTATGAAAACGTAAAAGGTATTCAAAGAAAATTAAAGTATGATTAATATCATACTTTTACTTTATTTAAACAAAAACAAATGATAAAATAATAATGAAAGGGTTGATAATATGAGCAAAACTATTGCAAAAATAATGCCAGGTTTTATGGAATTATTACCTGAAGACCAAATACTTTTTAATAATATTATTGATACAATTAGAGAAACCTATGAAAGTTTTGGATTCTTGCCACTTGATACACCAATTCTAGAGTACTCAGATGTACTCTTAGCAAAAGCAGGAGGAGAAACTGAAAAACAAATATATCGTTTCGAAAAAGGAGATACTGATATATCACTTAGATTTGACTTAACTGTACCTTTAGCAAGATATGTTTCAATGAGATATAATGATTTAGTTTTTCCTTTTAAAAGATATCAAATTGGAAAAGTTTATCGTGGTGAAAGACCTCAAAAAGGTAGATTTAGAGAGTTTTACCAATGTGATATTGATATGATTGGAGAATCTTTAAGTTTTGTAAATGATGCTGAAATTCTAACTGTTATCTATTCTTTATTTAAAAAACTAGATTTTGGTAAGTTCACAATCAGAATAAATAACAGAAAGATCTTAAATGGTCTTTTCGAAAGCTTAGGACTTACTAAACAAAGTTCTGATATTTTAAGAATAATAGATAAAATAGATAAAATTGGAGTAGA
>CADBUX010000032.1 GCA_902797995.1 uncultured Erysipelotrichaceae bacterium
CCTGCGGTTGCAATAGGGTGCGTTGCTTTTGGAGCTTCAGAACTCGTGCTTTCTGGTATTAAACCAAAAGAAGTACTTAAAAATACTGATAGAGCATTATATTTAAAAATAAATAAAGCTAAAAAACAAAATAAAGAAATTCTTAGTATTATTCCAAAGATTGAACTTGAAGAAACAAAAAATAATTTAAATGAAATACATGATACAGTAAATAAAATTATTATGACTGTTGAACAAAATCCTAAGAAGGCTAGTAGAATAAATAACTTTTTTGATTATTATCTTCCAATTCTTATAAAAATAATAAATAAGTATGATGAAGTTGAAAATCAAGACTTAGAGTCTTCAGAAGGTAAAAGTTTTATGAAAAAAGCAGATAAAATGATTAGTGATACTAATAAGGCTTTTGAAGAGATACTTTCATCTTTATACTCAAAAGATATAATAGATGCAGATGCAGATATGAAAGTGTATGATTTAATGTTAAAGGCTGATGGAATTACTGGTGATAATCTTATAATGAAAGGTAGTGATAGTAATGAAGAATAACAAAATGATAATAGGAATTATTCTATTTGTATTACTAATTGGAGCTATTATCTTTATTAAGAATTTTAGTGATAATGAAGGAATTAATCCTCTTAGTACTAAACTTACTACTGTTTATGTTGCTACTGGCGGTGGTAAAGAAGATTTTCTTAATGATAAAGATGTTAAAAAGATACTAAGAAGAAAGTATAAACTAAATGTTGTTTTTGATACTTGGAGTAATGGTAAAACTATTACTTTGCCTTTGATTAGAGAAAGTGTAGGACTAGGTAATTCTAGTATCATATCAGAGCTTTCTAAGAAAGATAATAAAGTATCTATTCAAACTGAAGGAGTATCTAAATATGATGCATTATTTACTTCGGATCAAAGATTTTATGATTACTATAAGCTTTCTCCAAATAAAGATAAGGGTGAATCAGATAGATATACAGTACTTGATGGAGGACTTACACTAAATACTCCGATTGTTATCTATAGCTGGGATAAAGTAGTAGATGCATTAGTAAAAGAAAAGATAGTAACAGAGCGTGATGGAGTTTATTATATTACCGATATGAATAAATTAATCAATTATATTCTTGAAGGTAAAAAGTGGAAAGATATTGGACTAGATAGTTTATATGGAAATATTAATATAGCATCAACTGATCCAGTATCATCATCTCCTGGTGCTACATACTATGGACTTCTTTTATCAATACTTAGTGAATCACAAGTTAATAATGATAATATAAATAAAAATTTGCCTAAGCTAAAAGATTTTTATCTTAAATCTGGATATATGAATAATACTCCAGCTGATCTATTTGAAAGATACTTAAAAACAGGTATGGGCGGAGAACCAATGATTGTTGATTATGAAAAGAGTATGATAGATTTTGCAAATTCTAGTCCTGATGCTTTTGATCAAGTAAAAAATAATATAAGAATTTTATATCCAAGTCCTACAATATGGAATTCACACTGTTTTGCAGTATTTACTGATAATGGTGCTAAACTTTATAAAGCTTTAAATGATAAAGAAATAGGGCAAATTGCTTGGGAAAGATATGGATTTAGAACTGGGGTTACTGGTGGAACTTATGATGTTTCTAGTATAGGTATTGGAGTACCACAAACAATTACTAGTACTGTTACTAGTTTAAAGATGGATACTTATAATAAATTAATAGATTATTTAAAGGAGAGTTAATATGGAATTAAAAGTAGAAAAAAAAGTTGATGAAAAGAGTCTTGATGAATTAGTTAGTAGTGAAGAAATTACAGAAAAGAGAATTGAAAAGTCTTTAAATTATGAAGAACTTTCTAAAGAAGAAAAGGATGCAATTGAAGAATTTAATAAAAAAATTGATATTAATGATGCAGCTCAAATACTTCAATATGGTGCTGCTGCTCAAGAAAAAATATCTGAGTTTTCTGATAGTATACTTGAAGATGTTAAAACAAAGAATACTGGTGAGGTAGGAGACCTTCTTGCAGACTTAGTTAGTCAAATTAAATCTTTTGATAAAGACGTAAGTTCATCTAGTAAACAAGGATTACTTTCTAAGATATTTACTAATGCTAAAAAAGAATTTGATTATATAGTAGCTAAATATAGTAAAATAGAAAAGAATATTGATACTATTGAAGGTGGTCTTGAAAAAGATAAGCTTCAAATGCTTAAAGATATTACTATTTTTGATACTATGTATGAAAAGAATCTTGAGTATTTTAAAGAAATATCATTATATATCATTGCAGGCGAAAGAAAACTTGAAGAGTTAAGAAATATAGAACTTCCTAAATTAAAAGAAGCTGCTGAAAAAAGTGGTGAACAATTAGATGTACAAAAGGTACATGATATGGAATCATTGATCAATAGATTTGAAAAGAAGATTTATGATTTAAAAACTACTAGAATTATTTCTATTCAAATGGCTCCACAAATTAGACTTTTACAAAACAACGAAGCAGAATTAGTTGAAAAAATACAAAGCTCTATTACTAATACAATACCTCTTTGGAAGAATCAAATGGTACTTGCTCTTGGAATTAATAATGCTAAGCAGGCATTAAAGAGTCAACAAGAAGTATCTAAACTTACTAATGAAATGTTAGAGAAGAATAGTGAAACTTTAAAACAAGGCTCTATCGATATAGCTAGAGAAAGTGAAAGAGCTATTGTAGATGTTGAAACACTTCAAAAGACAAACCAAAACTTAATAGAAACATTAGATACTGTTATTAAGATTCATGAAGAAGGAAGAATAAAAAGAGCTGAAGCTGAAAAGACTTTAGAAGATATTGAAAAAGAATTAAAAGCTAAAATGTTAGAAATAAAAGTAGAAAAATAAATGTTTTAGGAGTTAGTATGAATACAAAAGATTATTTTAAAGATATATATAAAGATTTCTTTGAGATAGAATCACAACCTAAAATAGAAGTAAAAGAAGAAAGTAAGAAGGGACCTAATGAAGAAATGGCCCTTCTGTTTTCTAAGATAGATAATTTATATGTTAGTGATGAGTCTAAAGAATTATTAAAAAAGATAATTGAATATATGAGAAAGTATCATGAAAAAATAGAGACTAATTATATTCCTTTTAGAATAGTACTTAAGTGCAATAATAGTGTTATCAAAGATACTATAATTGATATTTTATTTGATGCTGGTACTTATTTTGAATATATTTCTAATAAGAAAAAAGAGGTATCTTTGTATAAGCTTGAAAAAGAATATAATTATAATGACTATGGTTTTTTATTAATACATAGTTTAAATGGTTTAGGACTAGAAGAGGATAAAACTAATAAAAAGTTTATTCATGATTTAACTGATTTCTTAAAACTTGATTCTAAAGCTATTACACTAGTTTCTGGTAATAATGAAGAGGTAAATAGTTTCTTTTTAGGGAATGAAGACTTAAAAAATAATTATTTTGATTTTGAACTTGAAGGAATTAATCCTGATGTTCAAGATATATATAATGATGTTATAAATAGTGTTAAGGTTGATGATGAAAAACAAGTAGAATTACTTGATTATATAACCGGTACATATAATAGTGATTTAGATTATGTAGAATATAAAAATGATTTAATTAAATATGTTTCGTTTAATAAAGAAGTACCTAAAATGAAAGAAGAAAAAACTATTGATGAAGTGTTTAGAGATCTTAATGAACTTGTAGGACTTGAAAAGGTTAAGAAAGTTCTTCATGAACTTGTTGATGTTATTTCTTTAAAGGAAAAAGCTTCTGACTTAAAAATAAAAGATATTAACTTACATATGGTATTTTTAGGTAATCCTGGTACTGGTAAGACTACAATTGCTAGAATGATTTCTGAAATATTATATAACTTAAACTATGTTAAAGAAAATAAACTAATTGAAGTATCAGTAAAAGATTTAGTAGCAGAATATGTTGGACAAACAGCACCAAAAACTATGGCTGTTATTGAAAAGGCTATGAACGGTGTATTATTTATTGATGAGGCTTATACTTTAGCAGATCGTGGTGATAATTCTTATAACGGTGAAGCAATTGCTACTTTAATTCAAGCTATGGAAAATTATCGTGATAAGTTAGTGGTAATTTTTGCAGGTTATACAAAAGAAATGCAAACCTTTCTTGATTCAAACTCAGGTATAACATCTAGAATAGGATATACTCTTCATTTTGATGACTATACAACTGATGAACTTATTAAGATATTCCTTGGAATGACTAAAAAGGCAGGTTTTGAAGTAGAAGAAGATGCAATAGATTATCTTCGTGAAATAATAGATAAATATCGTAACATGAAGAATTTTGGTAATGCTAGATTTGTTAGAAATATTTATGAAAAAACAGTAGTAAGGCATGCTTCTAATGTTAAGAATAAAAAACAAAAGAAAGTACTTAAAACAATTACTAAAGACGATATAAATATAGATAATTTGATTTTAGAGTAATTTTTCGGGGAAATATCTATTTTATGTGTTATAATATATACAACATCTTATAAAGAGTGATGGAGGGACTAGCCCTATGAAGTCACACCAACCTATTAAGTTAGGTGGTAATGCTAGATCTATAAGATAACTAATACCTAGTTATTCTTAGGTATTTTTTATTTCTTTTTATTCTTCTTATAAGATGTTAGAAAGGAGGATAATATGAAAAAAGATATGTTAAAAGAACTACGTAAAATAGTAAAAACTCCAGAAGGTGAATGCATGATTTTACCTTTTGGAAATGCTAATCCATATGATGTAATAGATTGGATTATTAATTTAAATGATGAAGATTTTTCTTTACTTATGCAGACCCCTATAATAGTTCAAGCAAAAATTCATTATACAAAGATACGTAAAGCTAATAGAAAATAGTTAACATATAGTAATAATGAAAAAAGAAAAAAATGGAGTGAATTCACTCCTTGTTTTCTTTTAATTTTAAAATTTTGTTGACTAATTCTAGTCAATAGAATAAAATATTTTAAATAAGTGGGGTGTTTGTATGAATATAAATATTAATGTAAAAAACAAGGTAAAAACTATTTTGCGTAAAAAGTTAAGTAATGATGAAGAAGAAATAGTTTCAGAGGAATTAGTACCTAGTTATACAGATGATAATGTTGATGATATTATTAATTATATAAGTAATAGAATTGTAGGACAAGAAGATGCTATTAAAACTTTACTTTCTAATATTTTTTATAATCAAATTTTGGT
>CADBUX010000033.1 GCA_902797995.1 uncultured Erysipelotrichaceae bacterium
GTACTTTTTTTTTTTTTTGTTTTAGTAGTACTTTTTTTAGCAGGGGCTTTTCTAACAGTTTTAGGTTTTTCTTCATTAAGCATATCTTTAATTTCTTCATGTTTTGTATTAATTAATGTAGTAATTAAAGAGTTAAAACATAAAGCATATATAATAATTGCAATAACATTAAGGGCATATTGACCTGTAGCTAAATTTAGAGTTTCTTTAAATGGAACGCTTCCAACGTATGCTAACATTATAAATAAGAAACTATCTATGGTTATAGCAATAACACCTGCGATTAAAAAGTCAAATCCTTTCTTTTCTCCAAGAAAATCATATAATCTAATTAATACATATTGTCCTACAATGAATCCTACAATTGATGAAAATAAAACTCTAAAATCTGTATTAAATAGTTTTTCCATTCCATCTACACCATTATATACATCGAATGTAGAAGCAAAAGCAAATAGGATTCCCATAAATACTAGTGAAAATACTGCAAAATTAACTAATTCAAAAGCTCTATTTTTTCCATACCTTTCATAGAATAAAACTGCTATAAAATAAGTAAGTGGATAGACAAGTGCACTTGCTGTAGCAAGAAGTCCTCCAAACTGAATTATCCTATTGGATAATACATAACATGATATGTAACATGTTACAAATAAAAACATTACTAAAATATAATAATAACTCTTATCCCTTTTCATATTCTCCTCCTAGTATAAATTATAAAAGAAAATATAAAATAAAACAAGTGCTTTTTAATAATTCTTTTTTTTATATGAAAAATATGATAAAATCTTAGTAGGTGATTGCTTATGGATAAAGCACATATTAGAAATTTTAGTATTATTGCACACATTGATCACGGTAAAAGTACTATTGCTGATAGAATACTTGAACTTACTCATGCAGTGGATAAACGTGATATGAAAAGTCAAGCTTTAGATACTATGGATTTAGAGCGTGAACGTGGTATTACTATTAAATTAAATGCTGTTAGTTTAAATTATAATTATAATGGTGAAGATTATTTACTAAATTTAATAGATACTCCAGGGCATGTTGATTTTACGTATGAAGTATCTAGATCACTTGCAGCTTGTGAAGGCGCAATTCTAGTTATTGATGCAACACAAGGAATTGAAGCTCAAACTATTGCAAATTTATATTTAGCTCTTGATAATAATTTAGAAATAATTCCTATAATAAATAAAATAGATTTACCTAATGCAGAACCTGAAAGAGTAATTAAAGAGATTGAAGATACACTTGGCTTTAAAAAGGAAGATATCATTCTTTGTTCTGCTAAAGAAGGTATTGGTATAAAGGAACTTCTTGATAGAGTGGTTGAAAAAGTACCTAGTCCTAAGGATGAATATACTGATGATAAATTAAGGGCTCTTATTTTTGATAGTTATTTTGATCCTTACAAGGGTGTTGTTTTATCAATTAGAGTTGTAAATGGACAGATTAAGATTGGTGATACTATAAAAATGATGAAAACTGGAGCTTTATATGAAGTAGTATCACTTGGAATAAATACTCCAAAAGAGGTAGAAAAAGATGCTTTGTCGTCCGGAGAAGTTGGATATTTAACCGCTTCAATTAAAAGTATTAGTGATGTTAGAGTTGGTGATACTATTACTTTAAAAGATAAACCTGCTAAAGAAGCATTATCTGGTTATAAAGAGATAAAACCTTTTGTTTATTGTGGTCTTTATCCAATTGATTCTAAAAAATATGAAGATTTAAAGGAAGCGCTTGAAAAGTTAAAACTTAATGATGCTTCTCTTGAATATACTCCTGAAGTATCAAAAGCATTAGGATTTGGTTTTAGATGTGGTTTTTTAGGCCTATTGCATATGGATATTACTAGAGAAAGAATAGAACGTGAATTTAAGATAGATCTAATCGCTACAAGCCCTTCCGTTATATATGAAGTAGAAAAAACTGATGGAGAGGTTATTTTAATTGATTCACCTTCAAAAATGCCGGAAAAGGTCAAAATAAAACAAATTACAGAGCCTTATATAAAAGCCCAGATTTTTGCACCTTCTATATATATTGGACCAATCATGGAATTATGTCAAAATAAACGCGGTACTTATATTGGCCTTGAATATATAGATAAGACAAGAGTAAATATTATTTATGAACTTCCTCTTTCAGAGATAGTTTATGACTTTTTTAATAAACTGAAGAGCGCTACTAAAGGATATGCTTCATTTGACTATGAAGTGATTGGTAACAAACCTAGTGATTTAGTTAAGATGGATATTCTTTTAAATGGTGAAGCAATAGATGCTCTAAGCTTAATAGTACACAAAGATTTTGCTTATCAAAGAGGTAAAAGTATTACAGAAAACTTAAAGAAAATTATTCCAAGACAGATGTTTGAAGTACCAGTGCAGGCTGCAATAGGATCAAAGGTAATTGCTAGAGAGACAGTAAAAGCTATGAGAAAAGATGTACTTGCTAAATGTTATGGCGGAGATGTATCTAGAAAAAGAAAACTACTAGAAAAACAAAAAGAGGGTAAAAAGAAAATGAAAACAATAGGAAGTGTTGAACTACCTAGTGACGCATTTTTATCAATTTTAAAGGTAGATGATGAATAATGGAAAAAATAATTGGATATAAAGCTTTTGATAATATGAAAGATCGTTATGGTAATACTTATGAACTTGACAAGAATTATCATGTTGAAGGAAAAATTAAATGGCAAGAAAACGGCTTTCATTTTTGTAAGAATCTTGAAGATGTGTTTAGATATTATGATGGATTTAATGATAATACTGTAGTTTGTATGGCTGAAGGTTCTGGGACTATTTATACTTATTGTGATGATTATGCAGAATACTATGATATGTATGTAGCTAGTGATATTAAAATACTAAAAGCATTATCTAGAGAAGAAATTATAAATAAAGTTTTAGATGAAAATATTTTTGCACTTCGCCGATTAGTATCTGGTTTTAAGTTAACTGATGATGAAATTAATTATATATTAGAAAATAGCGATAATAGTTTTATTAGTTCTTATATTGATTATTATCAAAAGAATGATAGAGAAGTATTTAAAAGAAAAAGAAAGTGATAATATGATAGAAAGCTTGTATATACATATACCATTTTGTAATAAAATATGTACTTATTGTGATTTTTGTAAAATGTATGCAAACGATGAATCAATAAAAAAGTATTTAGAAGCACTTTCTAATGAAATAGATACTTATTATGTAAATGATATTTTAAAAACTATTTATATTGGGGGAGGTACTCCTTCAGTACTTGAAAAAGAAGAACTTGATTATTTATTTAGTATTTTAAGTAATTTAAAAAAAGATAAAGACTGTGAGTTTACTTTTGAATGTAATTTAAATGATATAGATGAGTTTTTACTTAAGTATTTAAAAGAGAATGGTATAAATAGATTAAGTATTGGAGTAGAGTCTTTTAATAAAAATATATTAAAAATACTTGGTAGAGAGTATAGCTTTGATATAAAAGAAAGGATAATGCTTTGTAAAAAGTATTTTTCTAATATAAATATAGATTTAATATATGGAATAAATGGTCAAACTTTGGATGATTTAAAAAATGATTTAGAAAGATTTATACAACTTGATGTAGAACATATTTCTATATATAGCCTTATTCTAGAGGATCATACTATTTTAAAAATAAATAATTATCAAGAAATAGATGAAGATTTAAACAGAGAAATGTATGATTATATTTGTAAATATTTAAAAGAGGAAGGTTATAATCATTACGAAATTAGTAATTTTTCTAAGGAAGGGTTTGAGTCAAAACATAATTTAAATTACTGGAATAATGGTAAATACTATGGGTTTGGACTTGGAGCTTCAGGTTATATTGATGATATTCGTTATACAAATACTAGGAGTTTTACAAAATATGTTAATGGGAAGTATTGGAAATGTTAAAAAAAGTCAGAATAGTAGTTTTATTAACGAAGAAAAAAAGGAAAGTATTCCTTGGATAAAAATGTTTTATTCAGAATTTGAAAATGAAAGTCTTAAAAGTTTACTTAATGAAAAAATGCACTTGGCTTTTTTAACTTTACATGAATTTTTTAATATATATCAAGATTTACCTAATTTTGATAAAATAAAAGAAATTAAAGAATGTATTGAAATTAGTTTGAAAATATTATCAAAAGCAAAAGAAGAAGGACATAAATGGGCTATTAATTTAAGTAAAATTGATAAACCTTTTCTTGAAATTATTTTTGAATTTTGTAAATTTAATTTCACTCCTTTCACAGTTTTTTTGGGTGGAATAGTTGCTGAAGAAG
>CADBUX010000034.1 GCA_902797995.1 uncultured Erysipelotrichaceae bacterium
TGGAAAATGATATTATCAGATGTTTTGGTAAAGGCAATAAAGAAAGAATTGTACCTATTAATGATTACGAGAAATACTTTTTAAAAGAGTATTTGTCTGTAAGAAGTTCATTTTTGGTAAATGGTAATAATGATTATTTGTTTTTGAATAATCATGGTAGGAAAATGACTAGGCAGGGTTTTTTAAAAAATTTACAAAAGATACTTATTCAAAAAGGAATAAAAAAACATGTAACACCACATACACTTAGACATTCTTTTGCAACTCATATGCTTTCTGGTGGTGCTGATTTAAGAAGTATTCAGATGCTTCTTGGACATAGTGATATTTCTACTACTAAGATTTATACACATATAACCAATGAAAAAATAAAAGAAGATTATAAGGAGTTTCATCCTCGTAATAGTAAGGAGAAATGATTTTTATGAAATTTAAAAGAGTGTTTTTAATAGTTTGTGATTCTTTAGGAGTAGGAGAAGCTATTGATGCTTCTAACTATGGTGATGTTGGAGCTTGCACACTAGGACATATTAATGCAAGAGAAGATTTGTTTATTCCAAATTTAAAAAAACTTGGATTTTTAAATACAATTAATATGAGTGCTAATGATGAAGTAGAAGGTTATTATACAATAGCAAGACCTACTAATAAGGGAAAAGATACACTTTCTGGACATTATGAGATTGCAGGTGTTAGATGTAGTTATGCTTTTCCTACTTTTCCAGATGGGTTTCCTAAAGAACTTATAGAGGCAATTGAGTATTTTTCTAAAAGAAAAGTAATAGGAAATAAGGCTGCAAGCGGTACTGAAATTATAAAAGAACTTGGAGAAAGACAACTTAGGACTGGGGAACTTATTGTTTATACTTCTGCAGATTCAGTTTTACAAATTGCTGCTAATGAGTATGTTGTTCCTTTAAAAGAATTATATGAAATTTGTGCTGTTGCTAGAGAGCTTTGTAATACTCATGATGAGTGGAGAGTAGGTAGGATAATAGCAAGACCTTTTAAAGGTAAAACCAGTGATACTTTTGTAAGAACTAGCAATCGCAAGGATTTTGCTTGTGATCCTCCTTCAAAATCAATACTTGAAAAACTTGAAGAAAAAAAATTAAGTGTTATTGCTATTGGAAAAATTTATGATATTTTTAACGGAAAAGGTGTGACTAAAAAAATTGCTTCTGCAAATAATAAAGATGGGGTTGATAAACTTTTAGATATTATGGATAAGAAGTTTACTGGCTTATGTTTTGCTAATCTCAATGATTTTGATACTTTATATGGGCATAGAAGAGATGTAGAAGGTTATGCACGTGCTATTGAAGAACTTGATGTTGAAATACCAATGATTTTAAATAAACTTAATAATGATGATCTTTTAATTATTACTGCTGATCATGGTAATGATCCTACTTTTAAAGGAACCGATCATACAAGAGAAAATACCCCTGTACTTATTTATAGTAGAATATTTAATGAACCAAAGATGCTTCCGATTATGAATACTTTTGCTGATATTGGGGCCACTATAGCAGAAAACTTTGAAATTGATCCTCCGATGATTGGTATAAGTTATTTTAAAGAGTTAAAGTAATAAAGGAGTGGTTTAATGAAAAAGAATAAAAAGAAAAGTAAGAAAAAAGTTAAAAATAAGAATAATACAAATAATAGTATAAATAGATTTATATCTATCGTAGGTATTATTCTAGTATTAATAGCTTTTATAGCTTTTATTTTAAAAACTTCTGATAATCATATTTTAAAAAGTGAATATAAGGTTAATGAAGTAGGTTATCTTGATAAAATTGAGGTTACTTTAAAAAATATTACCTATATACATAGTGATACTGGTATTGAAATCTCTTTTGATATAACTAATAAAACTGATAATACCATTACTATAGTTCCTGATACACATTTTAAGTTTTATGATATAAATCATGTGCAAATCCCAAATAAATACACAAGTAATAAAAGTATAGTTAAGAAAAATGAAACTATTACTTATAGGCTTCAATATGATGTAACAGAGAAAGAAATATATGAAATATATTTCTATTCTGGGGTAGTTGAAAACAATATTAAATTTAGTTTTAAATCTAGTGATATACAAGCAGAATTAATACCAGAGGGTAATCAAAGTAAGAAAACTGATATTTTAGAATCTTAAAAAAGATATACAATAAGTAAAGCTATTCTTTTTGCATTGACAAAGAATAGTTTTTTTTGTAAACTTATAATGGATATAGTAAGTGAGGCAAGAATATGGATGAGTTAAATAAAAAGGTGAACAATAGAAATAATATAATGAGAGTCTTGTTATCAGTAGTTATATTATTGCTTTTAATAACAGGGATATCTTTAGCGGCTTATAACTGGAGATTCAATGGTACATTAACAAATCAAATAAGCGCTGCAGATATAGAATTAGACTTTTTAGAAAGTCAAGATAATATAATAAATATAACTAATGCACTACCTATGGCAGATGAAGAAGGAAAATATCAGCATGAAACATTTGATTTTGCAGTAACTAGTAAGACAACAAAGAATACCTCTATAGGATATACATTAAGTATAGAAAAACTGGTTGCAGATACAGGTTATACGTTATTAAATGATGGTGATATAAAAGTATACTTAGAAGATTATGCTGGTAATATTGTAGTAGCACCAACTTTAATCAGTAGCTTGAGTAATTATCAATTGTATCATGGAACGCATAATCATAGTAGTTCAACCGAAACTGTTCAAAGTAAATTTAAGTTAAGGGCATGGATAGATGAGTCAAAAACAAATGATGCAAAGAGTTGGACTACAGATACTAAATTACAGTATAAGTTTAAAATTAATCTTAGTGCTGGTGAATAAAATTGTAAAACTCTATTTTTGATTTATTAGACTTTTATTAATTTATAAAACTACTTGAAAAAAAAAGATTATTGTAGTATAATCTTTTTTGTTGATGGCAAATGCGCCCATAGCTCAATTGGATAGAGCGTTTGGCTACGGACCAAGAGGTTGAGGGTTCAAATCCTTCTGGGCGCGCCATTTTTTTGTGTTTAAATAAGTGAACCTTTTTCACAACGATTTCCCCAAGCATCCATAATTTTTTTATTCTTTTTAATGGCTATGATTTCACAATGATTAGGGCATTTTTTACATTCATATCCTTTTGTTTCAAAG
>CADBUX010000035.1 GCA_902797995.1 uncultured Erysipelotrichaceae bacterium
GTATACTTTTATGGGTCTTTGATGATTATGGATTACATTCTTTAATTTCTTTGGCAATGCTTTGTATATTTGAGGTCACTGTTGTTGGTCAAAGAATTTTTAATTTAGCTACTTTAAGAAATATGAGAGTTCCACCTCATTATATATTTGTATATAGAGATAATAAATGGAAAAAAATAATCTCGAGCGAATTATTACCAGGTGATATTGTTAGTGTAATTAGTGGAGATGCTGTAACAACAGTTAAAGAAGAAGAAGATCAGGAAACAAAAGGTAATTTCATTTTAGGACTTCTAAAAAAGCTTAAAATGATGAGAAAAAAAGGACAAGAAAGAATGGAATTAATGAAAAAAAAGAAAAATAAAGAAGAACCTGTTAAAAAAGAGAAAAAAGAAAAAGAGACATCTCCTGTTACTTGTGATATGCTGCTTCTAAGTGGAAGTATTATAGTAAACGAATCAATGCTTACAGGAGAAAGTGTACCTCAAATAAAAGATTCTGTAACAAAAATGGATTATTTACGCGATTTAACTTTAGATTCAAAACTTAAACATAAAAATTCAATAATATTCGCTGGTACAAAAGTAGTTAAAAGTGAAAGAAATGAAGAACGTGAGCCCCTTCCTCAAAATGTAAAATCACCCCCTCCAGATGGTGGTGCTGTTTGCTATGTAATAAAAACAGGTTTTTCAACTTCACAAGGAAAATTATTAAGAACCGTACTTTATAGTGGAGAAAGAAATAAAGGTGATGATACTATAGAAGCATTTGTTTTCATTGGTGTATTACTAGTAATAGCTTTAATCGCTAGTTATTATGTACTTAAAAGAGGACTTGAGAGAGAAGGAACTCTTACATATAAACTATTACTTAGATGTATTATTATTATTACATCCGTAGTTCCTGCTGAATTACCCATAGAACTTTCTTTAACAATAAATAGTAGTTTATTTTTCCTTCAATCTAAAAGAATTATATGCATTGAACCTTTCCGTATTCCATTCGCTGGTAAAATTGATATTTGCTGTTTTGATAAAACTGGAACATTAACAAAAGATGAATTCATTATGAGAGGATTGGTCCAAACAAATTCAAATGAACCTTTAAGAGCTATTGATTCTAATGAAGAAACTGTAAGTATTATAATAGGGTGTAATTCCTTACTTAATATTAATGGAAAACCTGTAGGAGATCCTATTGAAGTTGCTATGTTTAAAGAAGTCAAAGGTAAAATTGAAAGAAATGAAATAACTTGTGAAAGAAAGACAAGAGTTATCCCCATTAGAAAATACCAATTTGAATCTTCGTTAAAAAGGATGACTGTCCTTGCAAGAATTTATAGTGCAGTTAATCAAAAAAAATCTTATAATAGAGTATTATGTAAAGGTGCTCCTGAAACTATTAAAACTTTATTAAAAGAAGTTCCTGATAAATATGATGAAACTTATAGAAAATGGGCAAAAGAAGGATATAGAATTTTAGCTTTGGCTTATGTTGATAATGATAAATTTGAATATAATACTAAAAGAGAAGAATTAGAAAAAGATTTAATTTTTTGCGGATTCGCTATTGTTGAAACACCCTTAAAACCAAGTGTACCTAAATATATATCAGAATTGATAAAAGCCAAATATGGAGTCTGTATTATTACTGGTGATCATTTACTAACTACATCGAAGGTTTCAAAGGACCTTAAATTAGGACCAGATAAATTTGGTTTATTAAAAATAGAAGAAGGAAAAATAAAATGGCATGATTTAGATAATAATTTCATTAGAGAAACAAAATCCATAGAAGAAATAGTTCAATTATCCAAAGAATACACCCTTGGTCTCACAGGAGATGAATATAAGAACATAGATACAGTAGTAAAATCAATACCAAATATTCATGAAATGACTCAATATATAACTTTATATTGTCGTGTCTCTCCCACACAAAAAGATGATATTATAAAAGACTTAATAAAAAGTGGTAGAAATCCTTCAATGTGCGGAGATGGTTCTAACGATGTAGGAGCACTCAAAAGAGCTATAATAGGTGTCGCTGTATTAAATATAGAAGAAACAGAAAAAGAAAAAAAAGAGCCATTTAACTTTTTGAGTTTTGAGGATGAAACTACAATAAAAAATGGAGATGTTACAGCCGCTGCTCCTTTTACTTCTAAAAGTGGTTCAATAAAATGTATTAAAAATATATTTATTCAAGGTAGATGCACTTTAGTCACTAATTTTCAAATGTATAAAATTCTTGCTTTGAATTGCCTTATGACTGCTTATAGCGAATCAGTTCTTGCTTTAAAAGGTATCAAATTCTCAGACTATCAAGCTACTATAATGGGATTCGGTGTTTCTATTCTTTTCCTAATGTTAAGCAGAGCGAAACCTCTTAGCAAGGTTAATTCAAATAAACCACCATTAACCATATTCACTTGGCCTGCTATTATTTCTATATTAGGACAAGCCGTTGTTGATTTAGGTGCTATGATTTTAATTTTATATTTAACTGAACAAATAGACCCTCTTTCTATTGGACAAGAAAAATCTTTAGATGAGAAATTTACACCTACTTTAATCAATTCAATAATGTTTTTATTCCAATTATTAAATCAAACTATTACTTTCGTTGTTAATTATCAAGGGGAACCATTTATGGAAAATTTATCTAATAATGGAGTTTTGAAAAAAATAATGATTGGCATTATTGTATTTTCTGCTGTTTTTATTTTCGATTTGTATCCACAACTTAATGAAAATTTAGAATTAATTCCTTTACCCGAAGATACTTTATATAGATGGAGTTTAATTGGTATTATCTTGACCAATTTCATATTATGTTATATACTTGAAAAATGGAAAAGTATATTTGGATTATACGAGCCTTATACTAAACCAAAGCCAAAGGATAAAAAGAAATAATTTAGAAATATTAAAATATATT
>CADBUX010000036.1 GCA_902797995.1 uncultured Erysipelotrichaceae bacterium
AGCTAATTTTTTATACAACGCTATAGCTCTTCAGGTCTCACGTGCATAGCACGTGGTTTTATAAGTAGCTGCCTATTCCGGCTGCTACATAAATAAAAAGCTATATATAAATATAGCAATTATTATAAGTATTCATCATTTTCATTTTGATTTTTAGCTTGATTAACAACATTGATAGATTCTTTATTAATGTCTTCATTACTATTTTTGTTATCAATTTCATTATTAGCATTAGATTTAAAATTGTTAAGTTCAAGATTATTAGTAATATCTTTTTCTAAAGAACGATTATCCATTTTATCCGCAATTCTTCTAACTATTAAATCTATTAAAACTACACCTACCCATACAGCAAAAATAAACATACTAGCTTGTAATAAAATCATTACTGTCCTATTAGAATACAAATCTTTTACATCATAAAAATTTAAACCCAATTTTTTTACAGAATCCACTAACAAAATAAACAAAAACCATATTAAGAAAAAAGATACTGAATTTATTATTCTAGCAAATACCGAAAACCTTTTATCCATAATATTCGCAACCATCAAAAGCAATGATATGATAAGCATTGACAAATAAACCACTAAATTTGGAAAATACATAGCCTTAAAAAACTTTTCAACAATACTATCATTTAGTGTTAAAACATAATGACCATATCTTGCTAAAACAAGAACAGCAAGTCCAAAGTAAACTATTGCAGCAACATACTTAGGAGCTTTACTTTTTACCTTAATATTTATAAGTAAAACAATAAGCGTTAAAACAAGTATCACAAAAAGAGTCACAAAAAATGACTGAGAAGCTATTAAATTACCTATTGTTTTTAAACGTCCTAAAATTGGAATACTAGCCATTAATTATCCCCTCCCTTATATATCTCTTTCGTCAGTAAGCTCAAATACTAATACCAAATAGTATTTCTTATAATCAGGTCTTTTACAAGTTACTAAAGTAAGTTGCTTTTTATTCCCAATTCTATATATAGTAGCTTTACCATCACTTTTTGGATCTTTATATCTTTTAACAAGCTTATAGCTATATTGTTTACCACTATATGTAACATAAGCCATATCCCCAAGCACTAACTTATCAATATTGGTAAAAAATGCATTCCAGCCAGATCCATTGTGAGCCGCTAAAATAAAATTACTATTCTCAGTTGAAGGATATGAAGAACCACGCATTATAGCAACATTTTGATTAACGTTATTTCCAGCAGTTCCATATTTAACGAATCCACGATTTAACCTTATTTTAGGAATTTTTAATCTACCAACATAATTATAAGTAACATTTGACTTTTTAACCTTACCAGAAGTATCACCATTACTATTATTGTCAGCATTATTAGTCGTCGTAACAGAAACATCAGGTTCTGTAGAATCGGCAACTGTCCCCTCAGGCTCTTGAGATAAAAGAATACTCATACTTTCATATGCACCTGATCTTTTTGATAAAATATAATCATGGCCTAAAATAGCAATACCACAAATTATTATAATAAGAGCTATCAAAACAAATTGTCTATTACTAAGCTTATCTTCTCCCATAAAACACCTCTATTATCAAATATAATTATAGCAAAAAAAAGAATCAAAAACAAGAAAATAAGCACAAAAGCAGGAAACCTTTACACCTATATTCCTAAATGACTCCTATCATATAGTGTTGATGTAATTAAATCACTATTATCATTACTTTCTATTACATCGATTTTATCATCATTATATATAATTTGAACTTTATCTTTACTAACATAATTAAATTGTTTGCCCTTATTAGTAGAATACACACTAACTTTAACTTCAGATTTATTAGCACTATCAATTTCTAATTTATAAACAATCCCTTCATTACTTATTGCATAAGTAGTAAATAAATACTTATATTTTTTTAAACTAGAACTATCAATACTATCAAAATTTATTTTAGAAGAATCAATTATTTCGAAACGAGAAAACATATCACTAACAAAAATCCTATTACCACTAGCATCAGTTATAGTATTTCCGTTATAAACTAATTCATTATCAAAAGTTTTATATATAATAATATCATTACATATATCGGAATTATCACTAGCACAAACATAATCAAAATAAGGTTTCACAGAAGATAAATCATTCTTCAAAACATATTTATTACCTACAAAATCTAAATATCTTAAAACTCCATCGTTATCTAAAAAGACAAAATTCGTAGTAATCGAATCAGTTTGATTAAGAAAAACTGGCCTCTTATCATAACTAGGTACATAAATATTTTTTATATTAGAACCAACCTTAACAAAAGAATAATCTTTATTACTTTCTAAGTTTAAAGAAACATAATAAATATCACCTTTATCAGTTTTTGCTATAAACTCATAATAATTATTACTAAGATCACTATAATAAACAGTAAGTTTATCTTTAGGTAAATCAGTTACTTTTTTATTTAAAATATCTTCATCCGTATATTTAATATAAAAAACATTATCAGCATCTAAATACATATATACTTTTTTACTATTATCTGAAAAATCATCAATTCCTTTAGCAAGATTCAAATAATTATTATTAAAAAGATATTCTATATTATAAAAATTATTAATTTTAACATCATCGTTATTAGTATCTTTTTTACTCAAATAGCTTTCATAAGTATAATACCCAATTAGAACAAAAAAGATTAAAACAAATAAAACAAACATTGAGCCGAATAGTTTTCTATTTTTATTCATAGTACCACCAAATAAATAATATCATAAACTATTAACATTTTCAAAATAATTAATAAAAATGATGTAGTAAACTAGATGTGGGAATAATTAAATTATTACAAAAAAAGAGAAAACACTCAATAACTTAAAACTGTTGTATAATTAATTTGTAAACAAA
>CADBUX010000037.1 GCA_902797995.1 uncultured Erysipelotrichaceae bacterium
CTGAAGACAAAAAGAATAACCAAATAAGAGCAAATATTAGATCTCGCGGACCTATAATAAATGAAGTTGCTTCCCAATATGGAGGAGGCGGACATAAATTAGCATCTGGCGTAAGATTAGACACTTGGGAAAAAGCAGATAAATTAATAGATGATTTAGAAAAATTATTAAATAAATAAAGAATCAAATTTTGAAGTGAACCCCAAATAGTTCACACAAAAAAAAGAACTACAAGATTATTTTCTTGTAGTTTTTAATTTTATTCTTTTAGTATTGTAAAATAATATCCAATCTTCTACAAGTTTTTGGTATTCTTGTAAAGATGTGACCAACTATAAAAAGTCAAGTACTTTTTAATAGAAATTTCAATATTTAAATTTATCCATGCAAAAAAGGTTTTTAAAAGGGTATTTTTTAAAAACTTTGCTAAAATCATGAATTAATTTATAGTCACCATTCTATAAGTTAATTATTTGTCTTGCCAGACGGGCTTTACTTCTTTTATGAAAAAGAAGTAAAGCAAGAAACCAAGGATGATTTAAATATTATGGTCAAATTTGATATTTTCAGATTCTAATTTATAAATTATTCTTACAAGTTTTTTAGCAACATGATTTAATGCTACTTGATGTGTTTTACCTTCATTACGCTTTTTATAATAGAATTCTGTGAATATAGGTTCATGCATAAAGACATAGTCAGCTGCATTTAAAAGAAAGTATCTTAAATGTCCTGATCCATGTTTAACCATGTGACCGTTGTGAGATTCTGTACCTGACTGGGATATACTTGGTTCAATACCGGCAAATGCAACCATTGCATCAGCTGATTTAAATCTTGATATGTTACCAAATTCAGATATGATTCCTGCACAAGATACAATACCAATTCCTTTAATAGAAAGAGTTGGCGGATTAAGTTCTTTGATAATAATTTCAATTTTATCTTCTAATTTTTTTATTTGTTCATCAATTTGTGAATGAAGAAGAAGTAAAGATTCTAATTCTGTTTCAAATATATCATTAGATGAACCAACTGTATTTTTAGCCAGTTCTTTAAGTTTGATAAAATGAGCAGAAGTAAACTTTCCCCTAGATACTTTTCTAATTGAATCAAAATCTTTCATATGTCCAATTTTATCAGCAGATTTATATTTATCTAATATAAATAAAGCAGTTTTAGAAAATTTATTATTAAAGAAAGGTTTAAATTCTGGAAAAGTATGATCTAGGACATTAGTTAGCGCAACTTCATAATATGAACGTTGCTTAACAAACTTTTCTCTCATTCTAGACAATGACTTTAAAGAATATTTGTGATAAAATTGTTTTGGATGGGGTTTGTAATCAACAGATATAAGATACCTTGTTATTTGATATGCATCTTTTTTATCTGTTTTAGTTCTTCTTAGAGTCTGACCTTTTATGAACTCTTTTACAAGAGCCGGATTAAATTCCATAAAAGAATAGTTATTCTTTTCAAGGAATAGCTTAAGGTTCATTCCATAATGACCTGTAGCTTCAAATCCTATCCTTATTATTTTGTTATTATCTAAAGATTTTAATAAATCAAGTAATTGTGAAAACCCTTCACTGGTGTTTTGAAAGGATAAATTTTCACAAATTACTTCACCTGTTTCAGTACAAATGAAACAGTCATGTTTGTATTTTGAAATATCAATACCAACAAAATACATAGTAAACACCTCCATATTAGTTATTAATGCACTGTATGTTTTACACAAGACTTCTATTTATGTATTCACGTAGGATATGAAACGTCAAAGCGTTAACCAACTAATTACCAATAAAAATAAAAGCCTGTGGTAGTCGTCACATCCAACCAGTCAAAGCTGTAATAAAATAGATACAAATCCACAGTGCTTGAATATTATAACTCAGTTCAGTGATAATATAAAATTATAAAAGAAAGGAGTTTCTAATATATGTGCAAAAATCACATAATTAGATTATACGTGATATTATTATTATACAAAGTTTCTTTTTTGAGTAATGCATGCCAACTCTCGATTGGTGCATCATCAATTGGAGTTCCTTTTCTTGCCATAGAAATAGTTATTCCATTTGACTCACAAATAGCTTTGTATTGATTAGATGTATATTGGAAACCTTGATCACTATGAATGATAAGTCCATGTACATCTTTTTCTT
>CADBUX010000038.1:0-1530 GCA_902797995.1 uncultured Erysipelotrichaceae bacterium
TGCTAAATTAGTAATAGTCTTTTTAACATTTAATCCACCAACAGAAGTTGATGATGAAGATGAACCAGAACCATATTTAATTACACAGTAATTAGGCATATATTTATCATTTTCTTTATAGAAAGTCAAAATACGTGAAAAAGCATCAACAACTTCAGAATAGATAATATTACCTACAGTTGAAGAAGCATAATTAGGAGCTTGCTTATTAGTTTTAATATAATTTGCAAGATTATTAGCTACCTTCAAATAATCAGATCTATATAATTCTTCTGAATAAATTGTATCACCACTTGGTGATGAAGGAGCTTTGACACCATAAATACATGTGATTGCTTTTGTATTTGAATTACCTAATTGATATATGGCTTGAGCCATTAAATAAAGGAATTCTGGAACTGTATATGAATAGCCTCCAGCGGAAACGGAAGATGGAACCTTACCATTACTGGAATAATAAGATTTGATAGTAGCTGCACCACTAAGAACATCAGCAATAGAAATTGTAGCTGGTGCAACCAATTTTATTTTTGTGCTTCCACTAGATGGTTTATAATCATTATTCCCCACGAATGAATAAGAAACTGGATATTCACCTGCAGTTGATGTAACAGTGAATGAAGCTTGACCGTCGGAACCAGTTTTTGCTGAGTAAGTTTTAGAGTTTACAGTTAATTTAACAGTCCTGCCAGATAAAGCTTTACCATTAGCATCAGACAATAAAACTTTATAAGTCTGAGAACCAGCATTCAAGCTTGTTCCACTTTTCCAAGTTAAAGTAGTAGAAGTTCTTTCTTTAACGGTAATTTCAGTAGAACCAGATTTAGCTTTAATCTTACCAATAGCAGCATTACTATAAGAAATAGTATGTTTACCAATAGCAAGATCAATAGGCAAGGACACAACACCATCACTATTAGTGGTTTTTGTATATTTAGTAGTACCATCAACAGTAAGAGTGACAGTCTGACCAGCCAAAGGATAACTACCAGAAGTCAAAGCAACCTTAAACGCAGTGTTAGCTCCACTACCAAAAGTAGTTGTGCTTTTAACAGTATAAGTAGGAGTATAACTAGGAACAATAGTCAACTTACCCTTAGCAGAAGATGCCTTATAAAAATCATTACCTGCAAAATAATACTTCACAGTATAAACACCATTACTCAAACTAGGCAAAGTAAGAGAAGCAACACCATTAGCGTTGGTGTTTCTATAATAATTTTTGCCGTTTACAGTGAGTCTAATTGATTTACCTTCACCAGGAGCATAATCAAATTCATTATGCAAAGTAACCTTAATCACTTTTTTATCAGAAGTTAAAAAAGTATAATCTGAAGCAATAAGTATAGACTTACAATTATTAACAACTTTAACAGTATTAGTCTTAGTCAAACCATCAGCACCATAAGAAACAATCTTATAAGTACCTTTAGCAAGATTAATTAAAGAAAGATAAGCATAACCTTTACTATTAGTTTTCTTAGAATAAGTCTTACCATTAATCTTAAACTTAACAGTCTTACCCACCAA
>CADBUX010000038.1:1550-2903 GCA_902797995.1 uncultured Erysipelotrichaceae bacterium
GTTAAAAATTTAGCAGCAAACTTCTTCTTATCAGTATAAACCTTATTCATATTACTTGCCTTAATAGTAGTTAAAACCTTAAAAGTACTAGTCAAATTAAAACTAGTAACAGGATTATATGCATAAACCTTATAAGTACCCGGCTTAAGATTAATCGCAAGAGAAGCTACACCTTTAACATTGGTAGTCTTTGTATAAGTTTTACCATTAACAGTAATCTTAACTTTAGTATTGTTTAAAACATTTCCTTTTGAATCAAAGAAAGTAGCAGTATATTTTGTACTTCCTTTATAATATTTAGTAACATCTTTAGCAGTGACAGTCTTATAAACATCCAATGAAGAAACATCACTAGCACCGTAAACATCCACAGAATTGGACACTGACAATGCAGCAACCCCAGTATTATCACTACTAATCATAGCATCACTATTCGTGTTAGTTGATAAAGTATTTGAATTTTCAGATCCTAAAACTTCTTCACTTGATAGAGAAACTTTAGATGAATCATTATCAACATTTGAATAACTAGATACAGAAATCTCTGATGAATCAGCAGTATTCTCCATTGGGACTGAAACATCTGATGTATCATCTACTAAGCTAGTAGCATATGAATCTGTAACATTTACATCACTGGCACTAACAGCACAAACTGAAAAAATAACAGCAAACGCCAAAAACACAGTGAGTAATATTTGTTTGTTCAAAATAATTTACCTCCATAACAATTTGAGACTATATTCTCACTTCAACAATATTTATCACAAATATCTTATATAAACCTTTTTATTTCCTAAATCAGATTAAATAAAGTTATTTTTAAAAATTAAGGCTAAAAATAAATAAAAATAACTAAATAATTAATATAATATGCCAAATAGAATAAAATGAGTCAAAAACATATAGAACAATTTTTTAACTAACTTAAATTTATTAAAGTGAAAACAATAATGTTAAAGCTTATTAAACCAAATAACCTAAAATATGTACATATTTAAAGATAAATAATTGATTTAAGTTAAATTAGATTAAAAAACAAGCAATATAACTAATTAAATGGAAAAATAAAAACTAAAAATGAAAAATAAAAAAAATATAAAACAAGTTTCCAATTCACCAAAAATAATCAAATCATTGTTCAATCTTTAAGGGAAAATAGTCACAACGAATATACAAATTACAAAAATCAAAAAATATGGAAAAAATAAAAAGAGAGTATTTATCGTTACTTTATCAAGAAATAAAAAAAAGGAGTCTGTAAAATTTTATAGGCTTATTTAATTTTTATGTGTTTTTGTGTCCAGTTTTGCATTTGGAAGTCTAAAAAGGTTAGAATTCCATTTTTGGTCT